>QKCN01000038.1 GCA_003245675.1 Bacteriovoracaceae bacterium
GTGACGATTCCCTGAAACTCTTGCATAACTTTTTATTGGCCAGGAATTTTAAGAAGCTGATTGGCCATTAGCGTATTCTTTTTAATACCATTTACCTTTTTAATCTCATTTACAGGCACATTAAAGCGACGAGAAAGACGAATTAAGTTATCACCTCTTTTCACTCTATAATGCGCAATTTTTTGTGTAGGAACATCTCCTTCGATTTTAAGTTTTTGTCCCACATAAATGCGCGCTGATTTCATGCCATTTAAATTTTGTAGTTTGCTCACCGATGTATGAAAACGTGCTGCAATATTTGAAAGATTATCTCCCCTTTGCACTCGATAAATCTCAGTCTTAGAATCAGAAGCAAGCTCTGTCATCTTTTTGATTTTCAAATTTTGGCCGACATAAATGCGCGAAGAATTTAAATTATTCATACGCTTTAAACTACTTAATCTCACATCAAAGCGGTCGGCAATAACAGAAAGATTATCACCTCTTTTTACTTTATATGTTTTTATGCTGCGTTTGGAAGCTGGCGCAGGCTCCAATGGTCCCTGACTATTAAAAATACTTCCTGTCATATTGGCCAAAGATGAAGCTGGAAGATAAATATCAATTCCACGACGAGAACGTACCGAGACTTTTGACCAACGAAGATCCGGATTATATTTTTTCAAAGTATCATAACTAATCCCGGCAGTTTGGGCCAAAGACTGTAAACTAGTGGAACGTCTCAAAGTAAAAGGCTTCAAAATAGGAAAACTTTCTTCTATTTTAATATCAAAACCATACTTTTTGGCATTTTCAAAAATATGTTTCGCCGCCATTAATTTAGGAACATAGTGACGAGTTTCCCTCGGCAAAAGTTTTTTCTCTTTTAAGGTTTTAAGATCGCGGCTATTGCCTTTCATGATGGCACGAAGTACGCGATATTCTCCTGAATTGTAGGCAACCAGTGCGAGATCCCAACGTCCAAAAACATTATAGAGGTCACTAAAATATTGAGCGGCTGCCTCTGTGGCTTTGTAAATGCTAAGACGCTCATCAATGCCATTATTAATAATCAAGCCGTATTGTTTCCCCGTTCCACGCATAAATTGCCAAGGCCCCACTGCCCCAGCATGACTACGGGCCCTCGTGCCATATCCACTTTCAATAAGACCAATAAAGAACAACTCTTTGGGAACATTGTATTGAGAAAAGATATCTTCAACCACTGCGCGATATTTTATCCCACGTTTCATTTGGCGCTCAAAACGCTCTCTATTTTTAGGATTTTTGGTGTAATAAGAAATCCAATGATCGTAATAATCTTGCTTGTAGGTAACGCTTTTTAAGAGGTCATTTTTCCCTTCCTGCCAAACAGCATTTCTCTGAGGACTTGCCTGCTTAGTTGCAAATTCATCCCCTTCGACCTCTTCCTCTGGTGCTTCTGCTTCACCATCCCCCTCTGATTCTCCCTCATCCAATTCAATTTCATCATCACTATCATTTTCGGCAACAACCGCTTCGCCGCTCTGCCCAAAACTTCGACCATCTCTGGCCAAAAGTGAATAAATGGGGTCCGTCTCCTCCACTTGAGTCGTAAGAGTATTTTCATCATCGTTTGACTCAACTACTTGAACTTGTTTCTCTTTTTTAGAAAAAAGAGAACAAGAGGCTAAAAGAAAAGACATGAGAATAATTGGAATAAACTTCATAATAAAACCTTAGAGTAATTAAAAAATTTTAACCTTATAGGTTTTATTATCGCATATTTTCCGAAGGCCCCCAAAAGGACTTATTTTCCGTCACAGAGAAATCTTGACAAGAATTTGATTTTGATATTACAAAATGAGGAAGCATTTTTGTGAGGGAGAAAAACAATGAGCAAAAATCATTCGAGCATTAAAGTAATTGTAAATGAAAACACACCAGTGGAAAAAGCCTTGCGTAAATTTAAGCGCCTTTGTGAAGCTTATGGAATTATTCGCGAATACAAAAATAGAGAGCAATATACCAAGCCCTCTGTTAAGTCGAAGGAGAAAAGAGAGCAAGCTGCAAAGAGAAGAAAAAAGACAAGTCCTAGACGACAAAAAATCTAAATTCTGGTTTACCAATAATTAATTACAGCTTCGGTTAAGGCTTCCTCATTCTTGGGAGCCTTTTCGTATGTTGTTAGCCGCAATAGCGTTATGCCACAAATAATATCTCCTGCGACAAATTGAGTTTCCATGCCCAAGTTCTCAAAACAGTTTTCCTTTGTTGATTCTACTGCGAAACCAAAACTCATGGCAGCATCGCCCTCACTTGCCTCCTCACTAAAATAACAAATTTTAATCCCTTCGAACTCTAAAAGAGCATATTGAGCTCCCCTTGCCTTATTGTGGCTCATTAGGCTGTTGGGAATTTCAACACAATGCTCTTCCAAAAAAGAATGTTCCGCCGGAATGATACGCTCATAAAGACTTCCCTTAATTCGCTTATTAATTGCCTGAAGAATTAAGGACTGCAACGGCGATTCAACTTCATCCTCCACACTCGTGCCATCACCTAGGTTTGCCTCCTCCTCTTCTGAAATAATTTGATCATCTAAAATAACTTCGTCCTCTGTTCCAATTTCATCCTCAACAATAAACTCTTCTGGCATAAGCTCTTCCTCTCCCCTTACCTCCTCAGGTGCTGGCCTCACCACAGGAACCGAAGAAGAAGAATCACTGTCACCACCACTACCATTTCCATGGCAGGCAATTAGCGGCACGGCCAAAAGAGTAAGAAGAAGATAGTGCAAATACACGGACTATCCCCAGGCTAAAATGATAAGAAGGACTATAAATAAAAAACGCATAAATTTCTCCTTGAACTGAGGGCCATTGCCCTATAGTTATTCAATTAGCAAAACTTATGCCACTAATTAGTAATGTTTTAGATATTCTTTTGAGTCGAAAAGACTCTATTTAGACATTTTGACCCCAGAAAACTCGCTTCTGGGGTCAAAAAAGGCTTAAAAACCAGTCGTTTTGCTTATTGCGTCAACAATTCCATACTCTAAAGACTCTTGGGCATGCATCCAATAGTCGCGATCAAAATCATCAGTCACCTGATCAAAAGATTTTCCGCAATTTTCGGCCAAAATCTTAGCGCTCATATCTTTAATTCGCTGAATTTCTCGGGCTTGAATTTCAAGGTCACTTGCCTGACCGGAAAGACGCCCAATGCTAGGCTGATGAATCATCACTCTTCCTGATGGCCAAATGGAACGCTTTCCTTTCTCGCCACCAGATAAAATAATTGATCCCATTGAAGCGGCCAAACCAATACAAACAGTCGCCACAGGAGACTTAATCATTTGCATAGCATCGTAAATCACCATTCCTGCAGTCACCACGCCACCTGGACTATTGATGTAAAGAGTAATCTCTTTACCGGGATCCTGTGCTTCTAAGTAAAGCAAGCGATTAGTTACATCGCGCGCACTATCATCATCAACTCCACCCCAAAGAAAAATTTTTCTTTGTTTCATAAATTCATCTTTAAAGCGGGCCAACTCACCTACATTATCCAAAAGAAATTTCGGATCAAAATCAGATCTCTCCATGTTATCCTCCATAATTTTTTCTCTCTTATTTTACGTAATTTATAGCAATTGCAATAGGGGGAAATCTAGGCCAAGATGGGCCCATGACATTACCAATGATGCTGCTCGCCATTTTTGCCTGCCTACTCTGGGCATCGGCCTTCATGTTCATAAAAATAGGAATGCCCTATACCACCCCTCTTTTGTTTGCGGGCATAAGATTTTTTTTGGCCGGCATTCTGGTGCTCGTGAGTTTTCGCCAAATAAAGCATGCCTTTTTTCTCTTAAAAAGATTCCCCCTTTATGTTTTATCCCTCGCTTGCCTACAGACCTTTTTCCTCTACACTCTTTTTTATCTGGGAATAGAAAAGGTTTCTGGGGTGACTGCGGCCATTATTATCGGCAGTGGTCCCATATCCACCATGATTTTAGGTCACTACTTTTTAAAGCAAGAAAAAATATCCCTAAGCAAAATAATGGCAGGCCTCATCGGTTTTAGCGGAATCACTTTCATCGCTCTCAAAGGAAAATTCAGCTTCGATGCCTTTTTTGAATCTAGCTTTATTGGAATTTTACTACTGCTTCTTAGCAATATCTTTTCTGCCGCAGCAAATATTTTAGTCGCTCGCCGCAAACACATCGAAAGTATCTCGCCCATTCAGCTCAATGCCCTACAAATGAGTATTGGGGGGATTTTCCTTATGATCCTTTCTCTGACTGAACCGAGTAAAACGATTCCAACTCACTTGAGCTTTTACGGGGCCCTTATTTTTCTCATCATTATTTCGGCGACCTCTCATTCCATTTGGTTTTATTTAATTAAAAAACCGGAGATTGAAGTATCGCGCCTGAACACTTTTAAGTTCATCATCCCCTTGGCCGGGGCCATATTAAGCTCGCTATTTCTAGCTGAAACTCTGCACTTTTATCATCTTACTGGCATGGTTTTAATTTCGCTTAGCGTTGTATTTGCACAAAAAAAGTGACAGTTTTGCCCGAAAGTGTCACCTTTACTATTGCCATATGCTAGGCGACTCCCTAAGATCGCTGAAACTTTACTAACTTTACAAGGAGAACGGTTTGAAAAGAATAAGCTTAGGTCTCACTCTTGCAACAAGTTTAATGTGTACAACAGCTTTTGGAGCTGGCTTTGAGAAAGCATCACCATGGTCTGCCAAATGGGCCGCACAAGGTGGAGCAGCTACAGCCAAAATTGAAGGATCAGATGCTCTTTTCTTTAACCCCGCAGGTTTGGTTAAAGGAGAGGATAAACAAGTATCATTGAGTTTTTCCCCTACCTTCTCAACCTTCTCAGGTCCTATCAGAGAAGAAAATGAAGAATACGAAAGTGATTCCGTGATGATCCCTTTTTCTGGCCTCACCGCCAAATATCAAATCAATCCCGATTTAGCAGTAGGGATTGGCGCCGCCGTATCCGGTGGAGCGACTGTAGAATTTAAGGATATTGATTTCTCCGAGCAAGGCTTTACGGCCCTTAAGCCCGATCAAATTTCCAAAATTCAAATTGTGGAATTTGATATGGGTGCCGGCTACCGCCTCAATAAAAACTGGACAGTGGGTGCCACTTGGCGCGCGACTTATGCTCGGGCAAAAATGGGATCAATTGTTTACAAACCCGGAGCAAGTCTGGTTAATGTCAAACTTGATGACCTTGAAGGTTGGAATCTTTTGGGCGCCCGTTTTGGTACCCAATACCAATCAGATGACAAAAATTGGGGTATGAGCTTATTCTACCGCACTAAAGTAAAAAATGAGCTAGATGGGACTAATTCTGGTAACGCAGAAGTTAGTGCTGCTGTATCTGGAGCAACAGGCATTCCTGCAGGGACAAGCCATAAACTAAGTGGCGGAGGAGATGTCACTTTAAAAAGTGCGTTACCACAACAAGTCATTGTTGGTGGTTACAAGAACTTCACCGATCGTTTTTCCATGGTAACCGAACTCGTTTGGACCAATTACAAAAACAATGAAAAAATTGAAATTTCAGGAGAAAGTTTATATCTCTTTACTCAAGAAGTTGCGATGCAAGATGTTGAGCTCAAATGGCAAGACATGTGGGATTTCAAAATTGGTGGGGAATACAAATTTGACTCTCTCGCCGTTCGCGCAGGGACAATCATGACCTCTCGAGTAACAGATCGCTACAATGCACGTGCAACATTTACGGCCCCAGGGTTTGCTCGCACTTATATCGCAGGTGTTGGTATTCCTCTTATGAACAATAAAGCTGCCCTCGATCTCGGCGCCGAATACACTCTTCTCAAAGGTGCTGGAGTTAATGACAATGGTCTCGTTGGTGAATTTAAAACCACCGCTTGGACAGGTCATATGTCTTTTAGCTATGCCTTCTAATCATCTGGTCAAAGCCTAATATAATACAAAAGGGCCACTCATATGAGTGGCCCTTCTTTTTGGTATACTTAGTTTGCAATGAAATTAAGTATTCTTGAAAGGAGTAAATGCGTTTCTGATGTTACGGATTTGCTCCAACAATTTTTTGTTACCAAGTTCTTTTTTCAAGATTCTCTTCGCTTTGTTTTCAAGGTTGAAGAAAAGATGCTTAAATCTCTTCTCGATTGCTCTTTTGATGCGCTTATGAACTTGATTCATTGGAGCAACATCATCCAAAGCTTCTTCAACACCATCAAAGATCACAGCATAAAGAAGAGCACCAGCAATTTTTTCATCTTTAGAACCATCAGTAATCATTTTCACATAACGATTTACAAGAAGCATATCGTCTTTTTTGATTTGCTTTTTCACTGCAGATCTTTCTTTGCTCTTATTAGCATTCGAATGAAGCTCATCAAGTTCAAGAGTTTCTTCCAAAAGTCTCATCAAGAAAACACGAGTCATGTTTACTACTTGAGCTTCTTGATTCAACACAGATTCTTGAGTCACAGTACGACCTAAAGCGGACATCAACTGAGCATCTGTCATTTTAAGAGTTTCTTCTAAACCTTGTACTTTGTTCAACTCATAGAGAGTCGCTGCAAAAGTAGAGATCTTAGATTCGGCAGCCTTGTTTACGATAGGTGAAGTACTGAAAATATCAACTTTTTCACCTTGAAAGAACATAGGAAAGCGTGTCGCAGCTTTTAAACTTTTTACTGATCTTAAAGCTCTACTCATCACATCATCACTCTCTCCATCTTTTACAAATACCATTAAGATATTTTGATTTTTAAGAGCGCGTTCCAAACGAGCATCACCCAAAAGAGTATTGCGATCATCATCTACAACAAAAAGAGTCTTGCCGCT
This sequence comes from Bacteriovoracaceae bacterium, assembly GCA_003245675.1. Classification (GTDB taxonomy): domain Bacteria; phylum Bdellovibrionota; class Bacteriovoracia; order Bacteriovoracales; family Bacteriovoracaceae; genus SZUA-425. The sequence continues at coordinate 6,827 of QKCN01000038.1, forward strand.
GAGTTTTCCACCAAGAGCAACTTGATTACCGGCATCTGTACTGATATCAAGAATCGCAGTATTGTCAATTCCACCAAGCTCATTCAATGCATCTTTAAAACGCTCACGAGCATAACGAGTTTGAGAATTAAAGATCACAACAGGTGCACCAGGAATATCACGGAACGCCAAGCGAACAAGAGTTTCACCAGCATTGGCGATGCGACCAATCACAACACCATTTTTAGTTAAAGTTGCACCAAAATTGACGGTATCAAAAACCATTGAGCTATCATCAATACGAACAAATGCATCTGTAAGGTTTGCAGTTTGTCCCTTATCAAGAGCAAGGTCTGCAAAACCGCGAGAGAAAACACCTTGTCCAGCACTAGAATCGAGTTCAATACGCACATCTGAATCATAATCCGCTTTAGAGATATTGCGAACCGTTAAAGAAAGTGCTGACTCTTGTCCAAGGAAAAGATCTTGTAATACCGAAAGATCTGTTACTTGAAGAGGATACTGTACACTTGTTGTAAATTGAGCATTTTTCAGCACACCATTGGCCGAGCTATCAAAGTAACGACCAATCACACCTCTTTCACTTGTCGCGAGCGGGAAAAGGACTTGGAAATTTTCAACAAAGTTACTATTCAAAGCTTGTCCTTTTGGAATTGAGCTTTGTGCAACACCTTTAATTGTTACGATAGAGCGAGCTGGAAGAGAAGGAAGATTAATTACTTTGTTATTTTGCAATTTAATCGATGCTGAAGATGCGGCACGATCACCCATATTGCTGATAACCATATTCAAAGCAACTTTCTCACCAGGTTGAGTAATTGCATCTTGAGCCCCTACGCCAGAAAGACCAAGATCAACAGAACTCATCTTAACAAATTTCAAAACAGCATTGTTTTGATAAATTTTTTGCACTTCTGCTTTTCTCAAGTCTGAATACTTTTGAACTTGAGCATTGATATTGCTGTTATAGGCAACATCTTTAGCACTAGCAAAAGAACCATTGTAGATGGCCGTATATCTTGTTTCGTAAGCATCTTTATCGGCCACTGCAAATGCATTTTGGAAGATATGATGATTGCGATCAGGATTACGATAAGTTTCGTCAAAACTTACTTTGTATTGTTCATCATAAGCAAAACCATATTCCCTATTATAGGCTGCTTCATAAGTTTCATTGCGTCCTCTTTGAATTTCATCTTCGTATGTCAAACCAAATGATGCGATATAGGCTTCGTTGAAGACTTGATCATATTTTGCTTTGTATGCCATATGAACATTTCCATAGAACACATGCTCTGCTTCTGGATCATAAGTTACACGGTAGCCAGCAGTATAAGAGAGACGAATGAGCTGACGAGAGTGATTGAGGTTCTCATCATAGAAAAGATGCTGTCCACCAGGGAAAGGAAATTCTTGCTGTTGAAAAGTCCCAGCAAAAGAACCATTAACAGTTTGCTCAGTTAGTCCTCGAGACTCCATGGCCTGAACGCCAAGAGTTTCTCCTTGTGCAGTACCACGAGTACGGCCGTCTGTTTCTGCTTGTTTTACACCAGCAACTTGTCCCGCTGCGGCGCCTTTTTGTTTGGCATCAGAATTATTTGCTTTAGCAATACCTGAAGCATTACCTTCATCGCTACCAGCTTGAGCGAGACCTTTTTGTAGGCCTTCAACTCGTCCAGCGTCCTGTCCTGCAACTTTACCATCTTCAGAACCTTGAGCTTCACCAGTACGAGCTCCAGCTTGATAATCACGAGCGCGCCCTTCAGTTTCGCCTTTATAATTTCCGTTTACTTGACCATCCTTTTCTCCGGCACGGCCACCAACTTTATCGGCGAGTAAAAGTCCCTCTTGAGCAGCATCAATTTTAGCTTGATCACGTCCACGCAAGTTGTAATTGATGATCTCATCAATCAATTGCTGACGAACTCTTTCAAATTGATTGGCATTGGCTTCAAAGGCAATTGCATTTTGTTCTGCCACTTTGGCCAAAGAAACTTCTTGATTAGTAAGCTGAGTTACTTTCTCATTTTGAAGACGAGAATCTTCTGTCAAAGTAGAAACTTGATCAATCAATGCAGGAATTTCAGCGTTGAGAGTTGCAAGTTCTGAGGTTTTAGTTTCTTTTTCACTGACTTTTTCTTTAGAACTTTTGTTGGCCGTTTCAATATCAGAGTTGGCCTTGGCAATTGCATTATCAATCTCAGCTTTTTGCTCATTTAAAGCGGCCATTTGTTCTTCAACAAATCCGGTAAGCTGCAATTTTTCCTCGTAGATGTCTTTTGCAGCGCGAACCTGAACATCATTGCTACAATCGGCAAGAGGATCTGCATCTTTACATGCTTTCAAGCGTGCATCGTATAGATCTTTAGCATCCTTTTCTGCATTTTTTGCAAAAGTAAGCAATTGATTCTGATAGTTGTACTTCGGCATCAATTCTTCAAGTTTCACATTCTGTAGAGTTAGAATGCTTTCATTCTTCTCTATTTCCTCTGCAAGCTTAGCTATTTCGGCCGCCAAAGTGTTAATACGTTCTTCGGTAACACGACGAGTTTCATCTTTTGTTTCTAAGCTTTCTTTAGCCACTCGTAGCGCTTCAATCTTTTGGGTTTGCAGTGCTTCAGCAGCTTTAAGTTCTTCACGCTTCGCGGCCAATTCAGTCCGCAATGCGTCTAATTGTTTTTCCATGGCCAAAAGATCATTTAAATCTTTGGCATAGGAAGCATCATCTGTAAGTTGAAAATTCATGGGACCAATGAATTCTTGGGCCCAATTGGGTTTGTAACGAGGAGTATAGGCGGCATCAGCATTCTGATAAACTGCGGCACTCCCCAACAATGTCAATGACAAAAATAGTAGCGACTTTTTCATAAGTTCGTCCTCCTAAAAATAGGCACTGGTGTTCATATAAAAATCAACAAACTATTTTATGCAATGAACATACCAAAACTTGAGTGTAAAACTCAGGCACTTAACTCAATGCTTCACTCCCTGACTGAACAATTGACGGTCAAGTGTCTAAATTTTAGACACTTTTCGACACTCTCCACGAGCTTAGCGGAGCCTAATTGACACCTATATTGGCGGGAAGGGCCGCAGGATAAATATGCACGCCATATTATCTAGAACTTAAATTCGAAACACATTGACCTGATCAAGCAGAGACTGCGATTGACCGGCCAATTCTCTTGAAGCTGCGGCAGACTCCTCTGCTGAAGCAGCATTTCCTTGTGTGACTTGATCTATTTGTCCCAACGCTTTTGAGACCTGCAAAACTGATTCAGCCTGTTCATTGGAGCTTCTTGAAATTTCACTTACAAGAGTTGAAACCTGAGTGACTCCTTTTAAAATCTGCCCAAGTGATTCGCTGGTGCTTTCTGCAATTTGACTTCCGGCAGACACTTTTCTTGAAGAATCTTCAATCATCTCTGTCGTTTCTTTGGCGGCTTTTGCACTTCTTTCGGCAAGATTTCTCACTTCCTCTGCAACAACCGCGAATCCTTTCCCATGACGTCCTGCTCGAGCTGCTTCCACTGCCGCATTCAAGGCGAGTAGATTCGTTTGAAAAGCAATCTCATCAATAACTCGAATAATTTTGGAAATGGTTTCACTGGATTGATTAATTTGGTTCATTGCCTCGACCAAATCTTTCATCAATTTGGCCCCTTCTTCAGCGCTTTGCTGAGTGGCAAGACCTATGCTCTGCGCCTGTGAGGCACTACCGGCATTGTGTTCAGATTGAGCCCCAATTTCCTTAACAGAACTAGAGATTTCTTCGAGACTGGCCGCCTGTTCGGTAGCCCCTTGCGAGAGAGTTTGACTCGCTTTAGCCACCTGATCACTTCCCGAATAAACCTGCTGAGATGCTATCTTTACATGCTCAATAGTATCCCGCAGATTCGCTACGGCCGTATTGATATTTTCTTTAAAGCGCAAAAAATCACCTTGATACTCTCCCTCAAATTTCGCCGAAAGATCTTTCGTTGAAACTTTGGACATAATTTCCATGGCCATGCGAATTGGGCGTACAATTTCTTCGACAATTGAGTTTATCCCATCAATAATCGGCATAAACTCAGGAGAAAGCCCTTCTTTATTCGCCCTGACAGATAAATCTCCTTGCCCCACAGAATCAGTAATCCTCCTGGTCATTCCAACGAAGAGAGCAATATTCTTAGCGATTTGCTTAGTGATAATCAAAGCAAAAACAATTCCAAAAACTAAAATAACAAACAATGAAATCCATTGTGCCTTAACATTATTCTGATTATTAGCGTACAGTTCGTCTGATGATTCACTGTACTCATTTTGAATACTAGTCACATTGGCCGCAATGAGATTTGAAACAATATCGCCTAAAGAATCGATAATATTGTCATGCTTATTCATCTCCTCTTGACCAGCCCTATCCGAGATTGCCTTTAAAAGCGCCTCTCCAGCTTGCAAAAAAACAGCAGTATCCTTGAGTATCTTTTCTAAGTTTTCTTTTTCCTGATCCGTATCAACAGCTGCTATAAATTTAGCGCGACTGTCTTCTACAAATTTTTTGAGATCCTGATGAGTCTTAATAATATCTTCATCAACACGTCCACTTTTGGCATCGACAATGGCATCCATGTAGGCAAGTGTTACATTTTTAAAGCGATATCTAAAATCAGAAAACAATGAAAGCTGATCGAAGCGTTCCTTATTTAAGGTCACCCCTTGACTGACCTTGCTGCCATTAAGAAGAGTAAATAAGGATGCCAATAAGGCAATAAGTAAAATTGAAGCAAAACCAAAAGTAATTCTCTTCCCAATCGTTAAATTTTTCATTAAAGCTCCACGAAAAGTTTTATTATTTAAATAGCCAGAACTTATCGAAGCTTTAGTCAAAAACTTAATAGGCTAAATTATAACTCTTTTTCTTCTCGCCCTGATAAATGGATGCTTTTTTCTGAGGGATTGAGACATAACAATAGTTTTTGTTTTTCAAGGATATCTTTTTGGCAAGTGACTAGAATTTTATTGGCCCCCAAGGCAACTGCGGCAGAACTGCCAGATAAATTATCAACTTGCTCAGTGGAAATATAGTAATCAATACGATCCTGATTCAATAGTGACTCATTATAAATTTTCTTTTGATCATACTGGGAAACAAAATAATCACCAAAGAGTAGAAGGTGCGAACGAGGCACAAAGCGCTGCGGCCAAAGCTTATCATCGCGATCAATTCCTGGCCCAATAGAACCACTCGCGGCCCAAACAAAGGGCTGAAAACGCCCCCAGGCTCCATTTAAAATGGCAGCTCCTTCCGCTTCCACAGGAATACCTGCCGCTGTAATGATGATATTGGCATTTAAGTTGCGAGCATAGTGTATGGCCCTTTCCCAAGACTTCACACTTTGCTCACCCTTTTCATTAAAAACAGTGACAGGATAAAATTCGATATCTTCCCAATGATTTACTTTCAAAAGCCGAAGAACTTTAGCCCCATGAAACTGTCTTCCCTTCATGCTCTTAGGACAGGGTAAAATATAATCTCCCCCATTGACGGCCGAGAAGGCCCTCTCCTCACAAAAATAAGAATCGATCACCACAATACGTGTGACCTCTTTTTGGCAAGATATAAAAAGCATTGGCCATATTAAGATGACCAATGCTTTCAAAAAAAATTTAAACATGCTTCATTACGTCGAGAACAAAATCCCAAACCATCTTCACGGTACTAATCTGCACTCTTTCATCTGGGGAGTGAGGAAAATTAATATTGGGTCCAATAGAAATGCAATCCATCTTAGGATACACACTATTAATCAAGCCGCATTCCAAACCGGCATGCACGACTTTTACAAGTGCCTCTTTGCCGAACATGTTTTTGTAACGAGCTTTCATAAGATCGAGGATAGGAGATTTTACATTGGGTGCCCAGCCAGGATATGAACCTTGGTGCTCAACATTGGCACCCATTTCTTTAAAAGAGACTGCAACCATATCCTTCATTCTATTCTTTTCTGCTTCCACAGAACTTCTTTGCGAAGTATGGATCGCGATTTTACCTGCCTCAGCCTTAACAATTGCCAAATTTGATGAAGTTTCTACAACTTCAGGCATATCTTTACACATACTCAAAACGCCATTGTGCACTTTCGAGATTGTGGCAATAAAAGATTTCAATTCAGAAGGCTCAACAACTTTACCTGTAAAATTAGCATCCTTCATACCAAAGGCAAGATCGGGCTCATCATTGCCAAAGCGGGCTTTAAGATCTGCTTCCAAGGCTTTCATTTCTTTTTCCAAAGCAGCCTTATCTTGCACATAAAGTTGGGCAAAAGATTCACGAGGAATAGCATTTCTTAGGTTTCCACCTTCCACGCGATTTAAGCGCCACTCAATTTTACCTTCCAAACGAGCAAAAAGCTCATTCATCAATTTATTGGCATTGCCGCGATTGAGATGAATATCACAACCAGAGTGTCCCCCCTTGAGCCCTTTAAGACTTATTTCCACTGGCAAAAATCCTTGGGGAGCATCAACTTGTGAATAATTTTTTTCAATCAAAGTATCAACACCACCGGCACAGCCAATATAAAGTTCTCCTTCATCTTCGGTGTCGAGGTTAACCAGAATATCTCCTGTTAAAAATCCAGGTTTTAAACCAAAAGCTCCAGTCATTCCTGTTTCTTCATCGACAGTGAAAAGAAACTCAAGTGGACCATGCTCTAAAGTTTTGTCTTCCATCATGGCCATCATCATGGCCACGCCAATTCCATTATCTGCACCTAAAGTCGTCCCTTTAGCCTTTACATAATCGCCATCAACCCAAGGCTGGATAGGATCTTTTTCAAAGTTATGGGGATTGTCAGAATTTTTCTGGGGAACCATGTCCACATGTGATTGGAAAACAATCGTTTTTTTGCTTTCCATCCCTGCACTGGCAGGCTTTTTGACGGCAATATTCATCACTGCATCAGTGTTATACTCAAGGCCTATTCCCTTGGTAAAATTAATAATATGCTCGACAATTTTTTCCTCATGTTTTGAAGGATGAGGAATGGCACATAAATCATTGAAATGTTTCCAAACACGCTCAGGTGTTAAATCTAGTAGTGTCTTGCTCATAAATACATCCTTTATATTCTTTAAATTAATAACAGCCCCTTATTGAACAAGCTTTCACACAAAGAGTCTAGGGCCCACGCGCCAAGTCATTTTCTCTCATCATCTTACTTCACCTTTGTAAGGTTGACGATTTCATGGGGGGAACGATAAAAATATATCGGTTTAACCCCTTATTATTTCTTATATTTTCCCTGTGTTTAGGAGGAGTGAATGAAAGCACCCAAAAAAATTGAAAGAGTAGTTATCTTCGGCGGAGGCGGTCTCGTCGGTTATCAAATTGCCCGTCTTATTGCTAAAGACATTATCCCTCAAAAGATTGTACTTTGTGCCCTTTTCGAAGAAGAAGCAGCAACAGCAGCTGAAAATCTCAAAAAGGAATTTCCCCACATCAAGGAAATTGAAATCGAATACGGAAATATCTTTGTAAGAGAAGCGCTTGCTCATGCTGGACGCAATGATATCACAGACAGTAAAGAAAACCTCAACACTATCTATAATGATGTTTTTGGAAAAATCACTGATGATACCGACAATGTGGGACAACAAAATCTCATGTGCCAAATCATTATGAAACATCGCCCTGATATTGTCGTCGACTGTGTCAATACCGCAACAGGGATCAGCTACCAAGATGTCAAAAGCTCTTCACAAGTCGTTAAAGAATTCCGCGATAACCTTGATGACATCATCGCAGGAAAATCAGGACAAGACATCAAGGGACTAGCAAACTCGCCACTTGAAAGCTTCCCTCACCTTGATAACTTGAGAATGATTGACACTCTTTTGGTTTCTCAATCTATTCCTCAACTCGTTCGTCACGTGATCCTTCTTCACCGTGCCATGACAGCTGCGGGAACTTCTTCTTATGTAAAAGTGGGAACAACAGGAACAGGCGGGATGGGAGTCAATATTCCTTATACTCATGGCGAAGACAAGCCTAGCTTTACGCTCATGACAAAGTCTGCCGTCGGTTTTGCCCACACCGGTCTTCTTTTCCTTTTGGCCAGAACTCCTGGACCAAGCATTAAAGAAATCAAACCTGGTGCTATGATTGGTTATCGCAAAGTTGATTACCGTGCGATCAAAAAGCACAGAGCCCCTGTTAAACGCAAAGAACCAATCCGTGAAACACTCAGCACAGAGCTTCACTTAAGAAAAGATGCCAATGACTTCAAAGAAAATGGTGATCTACAATTAGTGGGTATTGATACTGGTGAAAATGGTTTCTTCACCCGTGCAGAATTTGAGGCGATCACTTACCTCAACCAAATGGAATTTGTAACACCTGAAGAAATTGCAGAACTCGTTCTTAAAGAAATCTCTGGTGCCAACACAGGTAAAGACGTTATCGGCGCTATCGACAGTTCCGTTTTGAACCCAAGCTACCGTGCCGGTTACATCCGTCAAGACGCCATCAATGCAATGGAAATGATGGAAGATGAAAAAGGCGTACCAAGTATTGCCATTGGCGAACTTGGCCCCCCACAGCTTTCTAAATTCCTTTACGAAGTTCATATTCTACAACACTTCTTCGATACGGTAGCAGAACTCGCCGATGAGTCCTACACAGCAGAAGAAATGGCAGAGCGTGCAGAAAAATATGTCATGGAAAATGATATTCGTGAAATCATTACTTCTTTAGGACTTCCTGTTCTTCTTCGTGATGGCAAAACCATCCTTAGAGGACCAAGCATTGCCATTCCAGAATCAAAAGTTCACGCCAATGTTAAAATCGAAAATGCTTCCAGCATCGACGAATGGGCCCGTCAAGGATGGGTTGATCTTCGCGTAGAAAACATGAGAGTTTGGAAAGCACGTGCTAAAAAAATGATGGCCTCTCAAAATAAAATCTACAATATCGGCTCTTCAGCTTATGGCCCAGATGTTTACAAACACAAAAAGCTCCATACAGGAGAAGTAGTTGGCTGGATTTTTATCAATGAGTTTGGTGGTCAACGTATTAAGTAATTTAATGAAATAAAGGAGCAAAGATGGAGAACTCAAAATTTATTCACGAATCAGAAGTTTATCGACTACTGCAACGGTTTGATTTAAAAGTTCCCCTCTTTGCTTCTATTACTTCAACGGTTAACCCCCAAGAAGAAGTTTCAAAATTCCCTTTTAAAGCAGGTGAGCCCGTTGTCATTAAAGGCATCGGAGATGATCTCTGGCATAAATCCGATATAGGCGTACTCGCTTTTCAAGAGTACAGTGCTGATAGTCTTCTCAACTTCAACAGTGAAATTCAAAAAAAGTTAGAAGGCAAACACCCATGGATCGAAACTTTAGTTTGCCAAAAAGTGCCTTTTCAAACTCGCTCTAATCTTCCTACTGAAGGCTTTGTCAGTCTTTCTATGGATAATGCTTCTGGACCTCTTATCACTATGGGGATTGGAGGTATTCACACTGAATACTGGGCACAAGTTTTAAAAAGTGAAATTCTCATTTTTTCACCTGAAGTCATGACGGCAGACCAAGCCTTTGAGCAGTTAAAGAGTCATGTGATTGGTCAAGTTTGGCTAGGAACTCTCCGTCAAGGAAAAGCTCTGACCACCGAGGCAAAGCTCAAAAGCTATATTAGTAACCTTTTTAAGCTTTCACTTCACCTCAAAAAAAATAATATCACTCTCCTTGAGATGAATCCTGTTGTTGTTGATACCGTAGGTGACTTTATGGCCCTCGATGGCGTTGGTCTTTTAGGAGAAGAAGCAAACACAATTTCAGCTCCATCCCTTCCCACTCAGTCTTTGCTCTCTCCTCAAACAATTGCCATTGCCGGAGTGTCGAGTAAGGCTGGTTCCTTTGGGACCTTGATTTTCAATAATATTCTCGACTCACAAATTGATAAGAAAAACATAATCGTGATAAAACCTGGCTCAGAAGAATTCCAAGGAATTCCCTGTGTCGAAAATATAGCTGCACTTAAAGAAAAGCCAGTTGATGTATTAATTTTAGCACTTCCCGCCCCCATTACGGTAGAAACAGTAGAAGAATTACTGAACCAAGGTGGCGGTGCTCAAGTTGTTTACCTCGTGGCAGGGGGAATTGGAGACGGTGCAGATAAAGAAGGACTTGCCAAAAAATTAAAAGATACTCTCGCCCAAAAAAGAAAAGAAGGAAAATGGACACCAGTACTCGTCGGCCCCAATAATCTTGGAATCGTTTCTTCTGCCCAAAAGCTATCCACTCTTTTCATACCGAAAGCGCGTCTCCCCATTACCTTTCATCCCCAAGGGAATATTGGTTTTATCAGCCAAAGCGGTGCTTTTTTCATCACTCGTTTTTCCAATGGTCCTGAACTTCCGGTCAAGTATGGATTTTGCATTGGCAACCAACTAGACCTCAAAGCGGCTGATTTTTTAGAAGCATTCTCTTCTGATAAAGATCTTAAAGTTGCAGCAGTCTACACCGAAGGCTTTGATGAAAATGAGGCTCTGCGCTTTGCTTTAAAATCCAAAGAACTTAAAGCTCAAGGCAAACAAGTGGTGCTCTATAAAGGAGGACGTTCTCGCGCAGGCCAAGCGGCTGCCGCAGGTCACACAGGAGCCATGGCCGGAAACTATAAAATGCAAAAGAAGCTTTTCGAAGCAGCAGGCATTATTGTAACCGAAAGCTATGATGAATTTGCCAATATGCTCAACTTTCTCTCAACCAGAGAGCAGCAAACGCAAATCAAAAAAGTGGGCGTCATTACCAACGCAGGAAGTGAGTCTGTCGTTGCAGCAGATGTACTCGGGGACGAAGAAATGATTTTCCCTTTGAGCAAACAATGTGAAATGGCCATCAACGACTATCTAAAAGAAGTCAAGCTCTCTGGACTTGTTTCAGCGGCTAATCCACTCGATCTAACTCCAATGGCTTCCGATGAAATTTTTCTAAAATCAGCGCGCATCATGCTAGAAAAAGAAGACATTGATGCCGTCGTGCTTGGAATGGTTCCTCTAACTGAACGCCTATCCGTTTTTACCCAAGAGGATCGCCAAAAACTCATTTTGGAAATTCGAAAACTTAAAACTGAATTTAAAAAAGATATTTTAGTGGTTGTTGATTCCGGCAAAATGTACGAAGAACATCGCTCCATGCTCAAAGAAGCGGGAATCCCCGTGTTTACTTCAATTGAGGCACCTTTGCGATCAATTTTGCGTCTTAAGGTTTAAAACACTTTCGCGAAATATATAAATGGCGTGGTGGAGTTAAAATCGAAGCTCCGCCATATTTTTTGGGATCAACACTTTCAAGTTTAATTTCAAAAGAATCATCTATCCAAGTGCCATCTTCTTTTTTTACCTGAAAACCAACACTGCGATTATCCAAAGCTCCCTCTGTCACTTTGAAATAAGTCATACGGTAGAAACCTTCATCCACCCAAATAATATCCTCTGGTTCTAAATCATAATCAACGTCATTGGGGGAAACCTTAATATTTTGAAATCGAGAAAAATCGAGACAAGATGCGACCTGATGTTTCGGTGGCAAACTGCGTCCATAAAATTCGCTTTCCAGCAGTTCCAAGGCCATATTATTTGGCGATGCGAATGCTCCAAAGCTCATAAATAAAAGGCCGATGATGAAAAATTTCATGAACACTTCCTCTTAATCCAGTCATCCTGCTCTAATTTGGGAATCTCTTCTTTATTAATAAGACAATTCTTTTTCATGCCAGGATCAAAATCCTTTAACTTTGTGGCATGCCTAATCACTTGCGCATTTTTACTGCTATTAGTGCTTAAATAGGGTCTATATTTTTCTAAGCTTTTTTGCTTGAGCTCTTGTGCTAATTCTAATTGTTTTACAATTCCCAATGCCCTATCAATTTGCATTAATATATTTTCATTGAGCGCAAAATGAAAATACTGATTATCTCGCCTTAACTGGAGTAGCTGCTCCTTTAGGGTATTTAAAACAACGGGACTGGAAGCAGCAACGGGCAAAATATCATTCAAGAACTCAACCTTACCTGAAAATTTCACGGGAGAAGTTAAGGAAATGACTGGCGCTGGATACAAAATGCCATCTAACAAATTTTGTTCAAATTCTTTGAAGTATTTCATACGGCAGGCTCTTTGTGCCAAATCAATCATTTGAGTGCGTTGATAAGAACCTGGAAGATTAAAGACTTCCTTTGCTTCTCCTACATTAATTCCACGTCCACCAGAACTATGAATAATATCGAACTTAAAACGAGCGGGATCAACTGCCTGACATTTTTTAACGGCCTTATAGTACAAAGTCTTTTCTGGTGTTGAAGAATTTTGTATTTCTTTTATATCTGCTTCTGAAACTCGAATCAGTTGATTTACGCCAAAAGGATCTTCCTTGTTGTAGATCTTTTTGACCATCACGACGTGTCCCATTTTGCCCTCTCGCTGATCTTCGTAATTTAAAGCATCGCCTTCCTCTAAAAAGTAATCGCTTTGCTCAAAATCAGAATAGTCTAGCGCCTTCAAACAAGATCGCTTAGGGTAAGTTCGAGACATTTTGTGAAGGGCCGTTGTGCTGCGGTTCCACAAAAGTCCCGACCACATTTCTGTTCCCTTAAATTTTTCGCCATAATTCCAATAGTCCTGAGTTTTACCATTTACCGTTGGAGTGTCGCTATAGGGATACATGCGCAGCCCCGAAAGGGCCATCGAAGCAGAGTAAAAGGAAGAACAATCAATGGTCGTCTTCCCATTTTGCTTATGCAGCGTTAAAACTTTGCTTTGTTTGTTAATACTGGGCTCAATATTGCCATAGCCATGCTGCTCACAGGTACAAACCTGAGTGCGACAGGAGTCAAGCCTTGGACATTCTACGCTATCTGTTTCCTTCTGTTGTTCGCAATGCTTTTTCTGACGACTAGAAGCTAAATTAAAAGCACAACAATTACCTAAAGTCTGGATAGTTAATCTCCGCGCTCCATCTAAGGGGGAAAAAAGATTAAGGCTAGAAGAAGGATATGAGGGATAGCCTCCGTCACAGTAGCTGGAGAAATCAACTGTTCCCCAATAATAAGTGCTATCTGACATTTTTTTCAGATAATTAACAACATTTCTCTCTTCCAAAGAAAGAGTCTCTTTCTGGACCTGAGACCAAAGAGATGTCGACAGTAAAAATAGAATCACAAGGATGAGAAATCTCATAGAATTCTTATCGGTTGATCATTATATTTCTTTATTTTAAATACTACATTAAGCTATTGAAATATAAGGAGAACCTCTGGGAGGCTCTCCTTAAAATTAAGATTTTAGTTCAAAGGCTTTTTTTATGAAATCCCGGAAGATGGGATGCGGCTTAAAGGGCCGAGACTTAAATTCAGGATGATATTGGCAAGCAATAAAGAAAGGATGATCCTGAAGCTCTACCACTTCAACCAAATCCAATTTAGAATTCACTCCTGAAAAAATCATACCCGCTTCTTGTAAACGTCCGCGATATTCATTGTTCACCTCTAGACGGTGACGATGACGTTCTGATATTTCAACATTGCCATAAATTTTTTGGGCCAAGGACCCCTTAGTAAGAGAGCAATCATAGGCACCTAAGCGCATATTGCCACCTTTAGGACCTTCCTTTTGCTGCCCTTTCATGTAATGGATAACAAGTGCACCTTCCTCCGTAAATTCTTCAGAAGTTGCATTTTTTATATCGGCCACATGACGTGCATATTCAATAATGGCCAATTGCATTCCAAGACAAATTCCAAAATAAGGAATTTTCTTTTCACGCGCATAGCGAATAGCTTCAATTTTTCCTTCTGTTCCCCGACTACCAAATCCACCAGGAACTAAAATAGCATCGACGGCCCCCAAAATCTTGGATGTCTGAGCATCACCATCTAAAAGTTCATCTGCATCGATATACGTCGGAACCAATTTCACGCGCGAATGAATTGCCCCATGGCGTAAAGCTTCATCTAAAGATTTATAGCTCTCCACAAGATCTGTATATTTACCTACAATTCCAATTTTCACTTCGCCAATTGGGTTCTTCACATTATAAACAACTTCTTCCAAAGCACGCATATCAGGGCTTGCCGTCCACATACTCAAAAGTTCCATCAACTTGTCATCTAAGCCTTGCTTATGAAACTCAAGAGGAAGTTCATAAATCGAAGGGACATCGATTGATTGAAAAACAGAGTCTTTGGCCACATTACAAAAAAGTGAAATCTTATCTACTAAAGAAGTCTCCAACTCTTTTTCACTGCGACAAATGATTACCTGAGGGAAAAGACCAATGGAACGCATATCGCGCACTGAGTGTTGCGCGGGCTTTGTTTTAAACTCCCCTGCTGCACTCAAATAAGGAACAAGTACCAAATGAACGAAAAGAACATTATTGGGACCAACATCCAAAGCGAACTGGCGAATCGCCTCCAAAAAAGGCTGAGACTCAATATCCCCAACTGTTCCTCCAATCTCGCCAATAAGTAATTCACAGTCTTCTGCTGCAAGTTCAATTCTTCTTTTAATTTCATTGGTAATATGGGGAACAACTTGCACTGTTTTTCCCAAGTATTTTCCTTCGCGCTCATTTTCAATGACGCGTAAATAAACCTGCCCCGAAGTAAAGTTATTGGTCTTCGACAAGGTCAAGGAACTAAAGCGCTCGTAATGTCCCAAATCCAAATCAGTCTCTGCTCCGTCATCCGTCACAAAAACTTCACCATGTTGAGTGGGACTCATAGTTCCGGGATCTACGTTTATATAAGGGTCCATTTTAAGCATGTTGATTTTTATGCCACGTCTTTCAATCAATGCCGCGATACTTGCTGCGGCCAAGCCTTTTCCCAAAGAACTCGCAACTCCCCCTGTCACAAAAATAAATTTTTTCTTGGAATTTTTTTGCTTACGATTGTCCATTAAGCACCCCTTCTACTTTTAAGACATCTTCTGGCGTATCTACGCCCAAAAGTGTGTGTTTTGTCTCTATTGCTCCCAAACTAAGGCCCTGTCCTAGAGCACGCAGTTGTTCGAGTTTTTCTAATTTCTCCAATGCCGTTGCTGGAGCCTTGGCAAACTTTGTCAAAGCCTCTGGACGGTAAGAATAAATGCCAATGTGCTGAAACCAATCATGCTCTACCCCATCCCTGCCATGAGGAACGGAAGAACGCGAAAAATAATGGCACTTCCCTGTTTGATTTTCCCAAACAGCTTTAACCACATTTGGATTTGTAAAATCTGCTTCAGAAGAATGGCGACGCTTTAGCATCGTCGTAATATCAAAAGGAGAAGTTAAATGAAATTCGGCCAAAGCCTTAATCTCTTCCCCTTTCAAAAGAGGTTCATCTCCTTGTACATTGATGATTAATTTATAATTTTGTATTTTCAAATGCCGCTCATAGGCTAAATGAATACGCTCCGATCCCGAAGGAACATCATCATCCACACGCAATACTCTTCCTTGAAAAGCATAAACGTGGTCCTCAATGCGCTGATCATCAGTGACAACAAAAACATCAAAGCCCGATTGCACACAATTTTCATAAACCCTCTGGATCAAAGAAACTCCAGCGATAGGGTGCAGCGGCTTTCCGGGAAATCGGCTTGAAGCAAAACGGGAGGGAATCAGGATAACGATTTTGTCCTTCATACATCTAACTTTCTGTTATGGATTGAATACTCAAGGTACTCTCTACTATGACAAAAAATTCCCATTACGGCAATGGAGAGGTGGGCCCATGTTATACTTTTTTTGATGAAAAAGAATACTCTTGTAAGTCTATTTTTGATTCTGTTCTTTTCTTCTCCCGCCTGGAGCATTAGCACTTCTACGGGGGATTCAATGGACTATTCCATCGATGCCCTCCTTAATAACCCTAATGTCAGCGATCACTGCAAAGACTTGCTCAACCGCCGCAAAGAAAAAATGGACGTTCAGCTGAAAATTAAAGATCTCATGCGACGAACCAAAAAATCCATAAAAATAGCCGATGGAAAACGTGAGGGCGCCAAAAAAACCCTTGAGGCTTCTTTTAGCAAATTATCGCAAAATAATTACCTCACTAGCCTACGCATTAAAAGCCTAGAAGAAACGATTATCAAAAATGGCTGCCCCGGTATCGTTTTACACTAAATTTATGTCTTTTTAGACATTTACACTCCCCATAAAATTTTATAGCCTTTTAGTACAGTTCTTAGTTTTTTTTGGGGGAATTACTTTTGAAGTTTATTGCACTGGTCCATTTAATCCTCTTCACTACTCTACCAAGTATTCAGTCTTGGGCCCAAACAGAACCTCAGGAAGAAACCAAAGCAAAAGTTATTCGCCCAACAGAAAAGCTCTCCCAAGGAGAACCCGCTCATCAATCTCGCCAACTAAGCCTTAAAGATACGATTGAAGAAGGCTTGCGCAACAATCAAGAATCCAAAGAACGCGATTATCAAAAAGCAAAATTGGAAATCGGTTTTAAACGCAACTTTCATGCCTTTTGGTACCCTCAACTCAAACTCTCCATGAACTATGGCAATCAGCGCATTGACAGCCTCAAGCACCTACGCAATCGAGGCAATACAGAGGAATCATCCACTCAAACCCCCCAAGGCTATCTAGGATTGGGATTTGATGACTATACTGTTTTCAATTGGGGCAAAGACTATCAACAATATCTCAACACAAAAAAAACATTTGAACAGGATAAGGAAAAATTAGAAGTTCAGCGCCGCCAACTTCGCTTTGCTTTAATCGCTCAATACTTCAATCTGGTTCGTGTCAAAGAAATCATGAACATCCGGTCGGAGCAATTACGCCAAGCCAGTTTCATCTACCGACTCGCTAGAGAAAAAGCAAGCCTCTCAAAAATCAGTAAGCAAGAATATTTAGAGGCAAGAGAAAATTTTCTAAAAGCACAGCAATACTATAATTCGGCCCAAGATGATATTTTTGAGCAAGAGTCAAATCTTTCCACCCTCATTGGGTCTGATAATACAAAATTTGTTCTCATCGATGTTTTGCGCTTCCGCAAAGTTCCAGTAACAAACCTAGAAGCCAAACAAAAAAGTCTTATTGGCAATGAACATATTCGCAATAGTAAAATTGAGCTAGAAAATGCAGTTCGCAGTTACGAGATTGCCAAAAAAGAAAATCTTCCTCTCCCTAAATTTTCAATCAACCTAGGAACCTATAAAAAGTTTTTAGGCAAAGACCATCCTGGAACTGGCTTTGAAACACATGATGGCAATAATGACATCGAGTTAGCTGCGTCGGTCAATATGACTTGGGATCTTTTTGGAAGTGAGGGCTTTTTTAACGAGAAAAAGCGCGAAGAAAGCTTTATCAACAAACGCATTGCCGAGATTCGCTTGCGGTCCTATAAAGACAGAGCTCAAAGTAAAGCCTCTTCTCTAGTTGATAACCTGATTTCACTAGAAAGAAATTATGACGTCTCGCTCCTACGCAAAGAAAATGGCAAAAAATCTCTCGATACAACAATTGATAACTATATTGCGGGGAAATCCCCTTTCATCAATTTTTCAGAACAACTAGAAAACTACAGTGAATCTCAAATTAATTTGGAGAATGTAAAATTTCAACATCTCGTAAAAAAAATGGAACTAGCTGAGACAATGGGGATTGAAGACTTTATGGGTGCAAGCTTTGAAGATCTGGGAATTAAAAGGACTCTACTATGATGAAGTGGCTACTAATTCCCCTTTCACTTTGCTTATTTGTCACCTTCTCTCACGCAACAACTATAGGAGATTCACCTGAAGAAGAAGCTTTTTATGAGCAACTTCTCGATGAAACAATGCCTCCAGATCAGCCTTTAAATGAGTTTAGAGAGAATCCTGAATTTTATCTGCAAGAAGAGCATATTGTTTACGACTATGACTCCTCTACTGGTCTAAGAGATAACTTTACTTATACTGGCTATGATAAGCACCGCATGTTAGTAGGCGCCCACATCAACCATGACCTGATCAAGGCTGCAGATCTTCTGGGACTTGATTTATCCTATGGCTTAAAACTAGGATCAGTCTGGGCCCTTTTTAATTTTTCCATTTTCAAATCGCGTTTCGATCTCGTGGCAGAGAATAACAATTCAGGAGCAAGCGGAGAGAATACAGAGGCAGAAGGCAAATACTCTCGCGCAGGAGATGTAGGAACAACAATCCAACAAATCGCCCTCGGAGCAGGAAAACGCTTTCGCCTTGCCAGCGATTTTTTTAACTCCGATAGTTTTTTTGAAAGCATCAATGTTTATGCGAGCTATAACATTTTTCAAGATGAGCTACGCAAAATCGATTACAGTGGCTACGGTCTCCGTGCCGATTACGAACTTCAACACCGAACGGCGGCTCAATTCTTTTACGGGGTCAAATTAAGCTACAACTGGGCCATTGTCCAAAGAGAAAAAATTGATCTAGAGCCTCACAACGAACGAAGCCTGAGTCTTTCCTGGCTTTCTGCAGGACTTTTCTTAGGGCTTTTTTACTAATTCTTTAGGAGCCTTTCATGATTCCACGCTACGAAGTAAAAAATATCAGTACAATCTGGTCTTCCGAAAATAAATTCCACACTTACCTACAGGTTGAAATTGCACTTCTGCAGGCTCTTGAAGATGCTGGCGAAATCCCCAAAGGAACGAGCCTCGAAATTAGAAATAAAGCTGAGATCAATATTGCCGTAATTGAAGAAATAGAAAAAGAGGTTCATCATGATGTTATTGCTTTTTGTTCTAGCATCACCCGCCCTCTCTCAGAGCAAGCTGCTAAATTTTTTCATTATGGCGTGACATCGTCAGATATCATTGATACGGCAACCAACCTTCAGATCAAAGAATCTCTTGATATTATTTTGCCGCAAATTGAAAGCCTTGCCCAAAGCCTACAAAAGCTAGCAATTGAACATAAAAACACTCTGTGCATGGGCCGTTCTCATGGAATCAGTGCCGAGCCAATGAGCTTTGGCGTAAAATTTCTCTCCTACCTAAGCGAACTTCGCCGACGCCAAAAAGAGCTCCAAGACTTTCAAGCAAACGAACTGACTGCTCAATTTTCTGGGGCAGTTGGTAACTATACTATTTTAAGCACCAAAATCGAAAAACAAGCGGCCAACCTACTCAATCTTCCAGTAGAGCCTATTTCATCCCAAGTCATTCCCCGCGACCATATTGCCAAGTTATTTTCCATCAATGCTTTACTCGCAGGTCTTATTGAACGGATGGCAACAGAAATTCGCCTATTGCATCACTCCGATATTGGAGAACTAGCAGAAGGATTTTCTAAATCACAAAAAGGGTCATCCACCATGCCTCACAAGAAAAACCCCATTGCGGGAGAAAATCTTTGTGGTATTGCCAGAGTTATCCGCTCCCACTTCCTCATTGGTCTAGAAAATATGCCCTTATGGCACGAACGCGATATTTCCCACTCATCTGCGGAACGAATGGCCCTTCCAGATAATCTTGGTCTAGTGTCCTATGCAATAACTCGTCTGACTTCCACGCTTGAAAATATTGTTATCCACAAAGAGTATATGGAGCAAAAAGTATTCAGAACTTTTCAATACCTCTCTAGTTTTTATCTACACCATATTCTCAAATACAGTTCGCTCCAGCGAGAAGAAGCATATCGCATCGTTCAAAAGGCATCTTTTGAATCCCAATCAGCAGAAGATTTTGCTCAAATAATTGGGGACGCTGTTCCAGAACTACAAAAGCTTCCAATCCCCAATCACGAAGGTTTACGTCAAATATTTTTAAAAGAAGTTCCCTCTATTTATAAAAAGCTTGGACTATGATTTATTTTATTTTTTTAATCACTCTACTTGCTCCAATTTTTTCTGCCCAGGCAGCTACTTCCAATGAATTATTCCAAAATGCTAAACCCTCTCTGTTTCGCGTATTCAGCAGTATTTCCCAGACAACCCCCAAAAGTAGTTATGGTACAGGCTTTGTCGTCAATGCCAAGGAAGGATTGCTTGTGACCAACTATCATGTGGTCTCAAGCTATTTCACTGATATAAAACAACAGTACAAAATTTTTGTAGAAATAGAAAAAGAGAGAAAAGAAGCACAAATTCTCGACATCAGCATCAATCACGATTTAGCGCTGCTAAAAGTTAAACACCGCTTTCCCTATCAATTATCAATTCGCCTAGATGAACCGGCCCTAGGAAGCAAAATCTATTCACTGGGGCTTCCCAATGATCTCAATATGTCGATCACGGAAGGCATTTATAATGGGAAGCTCGATCAATCAATTGAAGGAAATATCCAAATGAGCAATCCTATTAATTCAGGGATGAGTGGAGGACCTACAATTGATGAACATGGTCAAGTGATTGGCGTCAATGTCTCCTATCTGATCGGATCTAATAATCTCTCCTTTGCTGTTGCCAAAGAACATCTCCTTTCCTTGCTCACAAGATCTCGCCAAGAGAGTAAGGAACTAAAATATTCAACAATTTTAAATCGCGACATTGAAGCTTATCAAACGAAACTAAGGACCTCACTAAAAGAAGAACAACTGAAAAGCGAAGAGCTACGCAACTGGAAGTTTAGAATTCCGGATAAGATAATGAAGTGCTGGGCCGATGTGCGCGACACTGACAATAATAATTCGAGAGTATTTTTTCACCAATGCTCCCTTAGCGATGCTATTTTTATTGATCGCGACTACTATGCTGGCCAAATTAACTTTGCCACGATGATTCCAGAAAAGAAATATTCCTCTCCTATCTGGTACAATACGATTCTCAACTCCTACTTTACCAATAAGACACTCCTGGAACACAGCTTAGTTGATTTTCTTAATCGTGAAAAAACAGAAAAAGTCTCAGAACAATGCTCACAAAGCATTACAGTCAATAAACACAATATTGCCTTCAAGCTCAATTGGTGTATTAAAGCACCAGTCCAATTTGCCCCTCTTGCCGAAATATCTTGGAGAGGAGCATCGATGGGCCAAGATGAAGAGCGAATTATTTTTTCAGGTCGGGCCAAAGGATTTAAAGAAGACCTTTTAAAAGACCTTATGCTATTTCAAATTGATCACATTCAAAAAGCAGGCTCTTTATGATTCAACTTATTATCTATGATAAAAAAAATCATGTTCTTGACCAACGCAATATAAAATCATTTCCCTTTTCTTTGGGAAGGTCTTTAGAGTGTCATGCCTTACTCGACGATCCCAATATTTCATCAATTCATGCAATTATTGAAAAGAGAGAGGGTAATTATTTTTTACGAGACCTTGGCAGTACCAATGGAACTTATTACCAAAACAAAAGGATTACCGAAATTAGAATTGATGGGAAAATGAAGTTTCAATTAGGTGATCTGATTATTTCCCTGCAAATTCCCAAGCATATTCATCTCGAAAGAACCCGTATTATTGATATTAGCCAGCTCAAAAAGACAGAATGGAAGCCAAGTACAAAACTTTTTATCGCAGCACTTGCAATGATTTTTATCACCGCAGGAGCTCAACTATTATGGATGCGGGGCGAGATGGGCAAACCTTTTGGATTGCACTTACTTGCACAAATTGCAATCTCTGCATTTTTACTTACGCCCTTAACGCTGGCATCCCGTTTTTTCTTTAAAAAATATAAAATTTGGGAGTTACTGACCCTTCTTTTTACAAGTATTGCAATCAATACCATTTGGGATGTCATTTCATTTTTCTTTTACTCAATGCCAGAAAGCTATACGGGCCTTGAAACATTAAGAGGGCTTATCCTATTAGTCGGCATTGGCGCTTTTGCTTATTTTTTGACCAAAATATATTTTACCGATTCTCATTATGGCCCCAAAACCCAATGGACATTTCTCTCTATAACCTTCATTTCTCTCTGGTGTCTGAGTTTTTTTATGAGTTCATCTGCTCTTATCTCCGTGCTGGGAGGAACATCAAAAAACTACACTTTGGCAGAATATAATTTTCAAGCAAGAACTCAGCCTCTACTTGATGAACAATTTAAAAAACTAGAAAAAAAGCGCCAAGAAGCCTTTAAGAAACTACAAGAAGAGGCAAAACGCTAATTTTAATTAGCGCCCCCTAAGTAGAGCTTTGAAATTCTTTTACTCGCTGAGCCTGCTCTTTAGGGAGGATCATCAGAGTATCGTTAACTGCCACGACAACTAAATCGTTTACATCTCCTAAACAAACCTTCATGCCTGGAGCAAAAATAATATTTCCCTGAGACTGCAGCGCCTTGCACTCTTGAGCGGCCAATACCACATTTTCTTGTTCTGGATAGATCTCCTGTAAAGCATCCCAAGATCCCAAGTCATTCCAATCAAACTCGGCGGGAACCACTGCAACTCTATCTGATTTTTCCATAACAGCATAATCAATTGAGATAGCAGGAATATTTTTATAGTGTGAAGAAGCATCTTTTAATGATTCCCAATGCTCGAAAATTTCTGGGGCACATCGCTCAAATTCGGCCAAGAGAACTTCTATCTTTGCCATAAACATACCGGCATTCCAAAAATAATTCCCACTTTGAAGATAGCTAGTGGCCGTTTCCAAATTCGGTTTCTCTCTGAAAGAAGAAACCTCAAAACCATGTCCCAAAGACTTTGCTCTTTCAATATAGCCATATCCTGTATGCGGTTTATGCGGAGGGATGCCAATTGTGACAATGCGCTCTTCTTCTACCGCCATGGCAATGGATTTTTGCAAAGTGTGCTGAAAGCCCTTCACATTTAAAATAACATGATCAGAAGGCATAATGGCCACTACATCTTGTGAACTTGCCCCTCGGTGCAAAAGCTCATAAAGACTCAAAAGGATACAAGGGGCCGTATTACGTCCTTGTGGTTCTAAAATAGTATGTCCCTGAGATGCAAAAAGTTTCTTTGAACTTTCTAAAACCATTAGCTCTTGTTCCGCTGTCGTTACAACATAACGCTGCTCTAATGGAACTAGGCCATCAAAACGCGCCAGAGTCTCCTCGAGCAATGTTCTATCGGAATTTATTTTTAGGTACTGCTTGGGACGATCTTGAGTGGAATAAGGCCACAAACGAGTGCCCTTCCCTCCGGCCATGATGAGGGTGAATAGATTTTGCATATTAACCTCTATTACTTAAATTCTGTGATGACGTATTCCTGTCCATTAAACAAGCTACTTTCATTTTGGATGTAATCCTTAGCAGCTGCGACAGATTGAAAAGAACCAAGACCAACACGGAACCAAACCCCACGGCCTTGAAGATCAACTTCATTGATAATTGGATTATAGCCTCTTGCTGCAAATCCTTCAGCAAAAGACTGAGCCTCTTCCAAAGTACGGTAAGATCCTAATTGAATAGTGTATTTCCCTACAAAATCAGCTTTTTTACCTTCTTGAACACCTTCAGGAAGCTTCTCTGTGGCAGAAGCAGAATCAGAATCAAGTCTGTTCATATCTTCTTTAATTGTTACAACTTTTGTTTCTTGCTTTGGCTGAGGCGCTAAAGTTCCTGCATCAAGATGTTCAAATTCTTTCTTTAACTCATCCATAGAAACATCAGAAACTTCTTCTTTTTTAATTGGTTCCTTTTCCATTTTATCGAAAATAGCCTGAGCTTCTTCTTCCTGAACAGATTTGTAATCAACAAGCTCACGCTCTTGTTTACCAAGTCCTGCCTCTTGATAGGAAAAGCTCTTTCCTACTTTTACGCCAAACACAAATGAAAGCGATGCTACCACGACGGTAAATACCAAAACGAGGGCAACTTCCATTTTATCAAAAACAAACACTTTACTTTTTTCTTCCATAATAATTATTTTAATGAGAGTCCGCTCGCTAATCAATAAAAATAAGTATAATTTTTTTACTTCTGGTTTAAAGCTCCTCCGCATTCCCTGACTAATTCCCTACAGTACTTGGCAAAAAGTGGCACCGACTATGCATTATAGAAGACATTAGGAGGTCACTATGAAGAAAAAATCAAGAAAATCGGAACAGGGACAAAGTATGATGGAATACATCATCATCTCATCTCTCATTGGAATTGCCTGCCTAACGGCCCTCAAGGGCTTTGGCGATGTCATCAAAAAAAGAATCGAAAATGTTAAGAGTCAAATTGTCAAAGAGGTTAAAATTTAATGAATCTATTAAAGCTTTGCCGCTCCAGCTTCCTCGTTTTTCTCTTATTCTTTCTCGGCATTAAGTTGAGTAAGCAAAAAGATCAAACTGATCGCCATGAATTTCAAAATATCAGAAAAATGCTTAAACGAAACTGGAGCCAAAGCTCACAAAAAGGAGCGACTTCTGTACTCTTTTTGCATATAAGTCTTATCCTTTCTCTGATTCTAGTATTGCTGGCCTTTAAATATCATCGTGCCGATCTTCTACTCGCCCAGGAAATGAAACATCAGCTCTGTCTACTTGAACTAGGAAATAATGAGCAAGAATATGTTTTTCAAGTAGAACGATTGAATGCGGCAATCAAATTACTTAATGCCGGCAAGTTGATTCCTTTTTTTCTTCCCGGTATTAACTTGAGCTCAATCCCCCTGACCGAACTTAAGGAAGTCATAAAAAAGACGCAAGATACACTTGGGCCCCTTCTTTGGAGAAAACGAATTAATGTGACTGCCAGACGATGCCCGCAATTACTCAGCAGGCTCCTTCCCCTCTATCACTCAAAACGTCTTCCCAACGGCACCTTAAAACTAAAAAGCAATAACTGGGATTATCAAATATCAAGTGCACACTATAGACTTCAACTACTTTTGCACAAGGGAGAAGGCAAATGGCGGCCAATCATAGAAACAAAGCAAACGGAATTGCCCTTTGGGAAAATATGGTCTGGCTTCAACTCATGGTTCTCATCATCTTAGCCTTTGCTCATCTCTTTGAAGCACAAAAAGAAAAAAGACAGTCCCTTATTAAACAGTACCAACAAGAATGGAGGCACATTGCAAAAGACAATCAATTTCCCTAAAAAAGCTCAAAAAGCAGCTCGATATTTTGTCGCTATTCTTCTCTCTAACCTTGTGTTTTACATTATATTTTTTTCCCCAAGTGCTCCTGAAGTGCAGAGCAACAAACTTGAAATCCCCCCCAATTATCAAATCACAATCCTCCCTCTAAAAATTAGAGTAGCCAATTTATCCGATAGCTTTCCCCTAGAGGCGAGCCTCATTGATGAGCACCAAAATTTGAAAATTAAGCATGCCATAATTTTAGAAAAGAAATGTGATGAAGAAGCTCTCTCTTCTTTTAGTGAAGGAAAGTGGAATGAAGCGGCCCTCTTCAAATTGGCCATTCCATCAGCACAATTTAAATCACTCACGGCCACTGCTCCCACATTGCAGGCCATTCCACTCATCCCTAGCAATCTTGAAAAGCAATATCTTCAACCAAGGATCAAATATGAAATTATTTTTTAGCACCCTAATCCTTATTAGCAGTAATTCACTACTTGCTGCTCCTATTTGTCTTGAGCATCAAGGACAAGAACATAAGGCAAATCTATTAAAGCAGGTGATAAGCGATCGCTACCAGCTTCCCCTTTCCCTCATTCAAATTAATGAAGCGAAAACAAATTGTATCCTCACTATAAAAATCAGGGATGATGATGAACTAGAGATAATAAAGGTAAAAGAACGGGCAATGAATCGAATGATTGCGAGCTTTAAAGGGCAATAGAGCACAAACAAAAAAAGGCCGGCACTAGGTCCGACCTCTTCAAATCTCTATAAAAAAAAGAATTACTTTTCTTGATGAACAGCAAACTTAGGAGTTGTTCCCTTATTTCTGTTGGCTTTCTTTCTTTTTGCGCCTGATTTTTTTAGTTTATTGCTTCTTTTTGTTTCTGTTTCTTTGGTTCTAGATGCCATGACTCAACTCCTCACTATACTAATCGGAACTATAACTATGAAAAACCAAGTATTTTTAACCCCTTTTTGCAAATATGTCAAAAGAATCTCTTGCCTCCTACTCTTTATTCTTTCCCCTCTCTGCTTTGGAGATGAAACTGAAATAGTGTTGGCCAAGGGGGAGCAGCGCAGCATTTCGGTGCCTGGGCTTAAAAACTTCTCCATCGGCAACAAAGAAGTTCTATCTGTTAAATTTATGAAGGATTCGCAAAAAATCCTTCTCAAGGCCAAGAGCATTGGATTCTCGGATCTTATGCTCTTTTCCCCCAAGTCTGGTGCAGAGACTCCCCAAACTTATAAAGTATATGTATTTAGTAAAAAGCAGGGACTACAATTGGCAGAAGCACTAAGCCTGCTACAAGAGGCAAAAATTCAGGCTAAGCTCAGTGGCAGCCTTATTGTCATAGCTGGCATCATTGACTCAATAGAGCAATATCGATTACTGCAGAAAATACGGCAAAAGCTAAAAGATCAAATCTTCTCCAAAGCACAACTTGCCTCCACTCTCAAAAAGAAAATTTTAGAGCAACTTTACCTTAAACTCTTTGCCCAAGGATTGGCCTGGCTGGAGTGTTACGAAAATTATGCAACATTAAGTTGCTATTACCCCAAAGCACAAGAAAATTTAAGACACTACCTTGATCAATTAGAAACAGAATTTTTTGTGGAATTTAGCGCTCAAGAATCAGAACAAAAAGAAGAAAACTTCAAATTAAAAATGAAGATTCTGCAAGTTGAGCGCCTGGATGGTAGAGAAATTGGACCAGGACTTGATCAAATCTACGGGCGCTGGAAAGATATTTTCCAAATGGGGCTCAAAGGTCTTATTGCCGAGAATGAAATATTTTTTAGAGAAAACCGACTGAAGGCTCAAACATTGGCCGAACCAGAATTTATTATTCGCCTACAGCAAAAATCATTCATCGAGCTTGGAAGCTATTTGCCCTACAGCAGCCTGCAAAAAGAAGGAAACAGCAATACTGAATGGTTTTTTGCCGGTCTAAAAATTAAAGTATTACTCAAAAACAGTGCCAATCATTTCATTCTCGATTATCAAACAACACTTAGCCGTCCGCAAGACAAGGGAAGCATTGCTGGCAACAAACAACAATCCTCCATTGGACTAGAACTCGGCCAAACAAAGCAACTCTTTCACCTAGTACTTAAAACTCACGCTGCCCAAAATCAACAAATTCCCCTCATTGCGCAAATTCCCCTACTCGGCCAACTATTTCGCTCTTCTCGCAATCATCAAACCCATAAATCGATTACGGCCTTTATCCAATTAAGTAAGGAGTAGAATAATGAACAACTTATCAGCTCGCCAACTCCTACAAGACTGCCTCAATAAAGGTCAACTGCCATCGCTCAATTTAGAGCACTCTCAGGAGCAACGATATTATTTTCAACAAATCTTAGAGCTGAGCTTCTTGCACCCCCTATTTGCAGATCCCTGCATTTCTGAAATACTCCTATTAGGTCCCCAACAAGCTTGCTTTGCTAAAGCAGGAAAACTTCATCCATTTGCTCTGCAACTTGCTCAAGAAGATTATTTTCTTTTGATTGAAGCTCTGGCCGTTGCCCAAAAAGAACAATTTCACTACCGCCACCCCTTTGTCAGCTTTCAGACGCAATATCAAGGTGAAATTTTCCGTGTCAGCCTATCACATCAATGCCTATCTCCGCGGCACTTGCCTACCGCAACGTTCAGAAGGGTCAAACGAACAACGCACTTATTGGAATCGTTCTTCCCCTTGGAATTTGAAGCCCCCAAAAAGTTCTGCCAAAAACTACTGCTTTCCAAAAAAAATATTCTCATTAGCGGAGCAACCGCCAGTGGCAAAACAAGTTTATTGCGGAGTTTGCTGCGTGAAGTACCCTCCTCTGAACATGTGCTTGTGCTAGAAGACTGCTATGAAATTCTCCCTGAGCACCCCTTGCAAACAAATTTGATTTCCTCAGATGAAGACAAAAAATCGCTGGCCGACTACTGCCGCTACGCCCTGCGCATGCGACCTGATCGAATTATCCTAGGAGAAATTCGCGGAGCGGAAGTTGCCCCATTCATGATGGCCTTAAATACAGGACATGGTGGAACACTTGCCAGCATTCACGCCAATCACGCTCAAGATGCTCTTAAAAGAGTGGCAACTTTATTCTGCATTTATGGGCAAACCCCAAATATTTCTTATGAGCGCGTACTAGAACTTGTTTGCAATAATATTCAGTACGTATTTCAGATGAAAAATTGCAAAATCATTGAAATTGCAAAAGTTTTGGGACAAGAAAACGGCCATATTTATAGCGAAAGGGTATTTAAATCTGAATTTGAACATAAAAGCCTTGAATCATCTCAGTGATATGACTTAAAATTCTTTAGGTCTTTAAACACTGAAGGATGTCATGCCAATACTTATCGCTTTACTCATTAGCCTTAATTTTTTTGTCGCTTGTTCTAAATCCACAAGCTCAGGTTCGACTGCCTCAGTAACAACTCCCTCTCCCGTCTTTTTTTTAACACAATTGAAAAATTATGAGCGTCAATCCTCTATCGGAATTGATTTTTCCATAAAAAGCCAGGCAAGCTACGGCACCATTTCAAGAGAAGGCACAGGTCTCCTTAAATACACTCCAACCTATAATTTTACAGGAAGAGATCTGGCCAAAATCACTTTGGAAGATGGTCGCAAGACAATAGTTCAACTTATTATCTACGTTGTAGATACTCCCTCGATGAATAATGTAACCAATGATACTTTCTTTAATGGCGATTTTGAGATCTACCCTGAATTTTGGTGGGGACTCGAGCAAAGCAAAGCTTTCGACATGTGGGCCTATCACACGGCTTGCGACAATTTTCGCATTGGTATCATTGATACGGGAGTCAATTTCAATCATCCTGACCTCACCGACAACAAAGATACATCCATCACGGGATACGATTTTGTAAATGAGGACTCCGATCCCAATGATGATATGGGACATGGCACTCATGTAGCTGGTATTATCGCGGCACGTGGCAACAATGCAACGGCAATCAGCGGAATTTGTCAGACGGCCAAACTCGTTGCCATCAAAGTTCTAGATGAAGATGGTGAAGGACTTGTCTCCACCATTGTCCAAGGCATCAACTACGCCAATACCAATTCAATCAAAATAACCAATAATTCCTACGGGATTGCAATTCCAACAACCACAAGTGATAAAACACTTTCAGAAAGCTATTGGGAAGATTATCTACTCGATAACTCTCATTCCATTAGCATTGAAAGTACAATTGCGGCCTTAACCGACGCAATCACCGATGCCCAAACGGCCGGTAATCTCTTTATCGCAGCAGCTGGAAATTCAGCAAAAAATAACGACGAACTCCTTATGATTCCTGCAAACTACTCAAACTTTATCGACAATGTCATCTCTGTGGCGGCCGTTGATCCCAATGATGATCTTGCCTACTTTTCCAACACAGGGCTTGAATATGTAGATATTGCTGCCCCCGGAGTATCCATTGAAAATTTAGCTTATGACTACAGTTCTGGAGTTGAGCTAACCTATACCGCAGAAGAAAGCGGAACTTCGATGGCAGCTCCTTACGTTACTGGAGCTGCTGCCATTATCTGGGATGCCAAATGGGGAGCGAATCGCAGCTATGCCCAAGTCAAAGCGGCACTGCTCGGAGGTGCGAGTATTCTAGGAAGCGACAGTCGCGGCAAAATTAAGAATGATAATATGCTCAATATCGTAGGTGCTTACAATGCCCTTTAAAAAAAAGAAAATCGTCATCATCTTTGTCATTCATCTGATCGCTCTTTTTGTCATCATGCTTATTGGTGTTTCCCAGCAAGATGATGAAAAGAAAATCACTCAGACGGAAGACCAAAAAGAAAAGAAAAGTTCACTAACATCACAGGAGCCGGTTTCTACTGCTAAAAGCCAAGTTTATATTCCACCAGTCGAAAAAGATGTTCTGCCTCAAGATCAAAAGTTTCATCCCAAAACTTTGAAATACTATAAATTCTTAAAAAATAGCAAAATTATTTCTCAAAAGAAGAAGATTTACGAGCAACATCAAATTGAAAATGTCATTAGCTATCTTAAGACCAATAAAAAGCTCTATCCTTATGCTCGCCTCGTCGAAAGCTTCGATCTCAAGAAAGATCGAAAATTAATAAACTTCACCGCAATGGCCACAGACCACTTCCTCGTCAA
Source organism: Bacteriovoracaceae bacterium (assembly GCA_003245675.1). Classification (GTDB taxonomy): domain Bacteria; phylum Bdellovibrionota; class Bacteriovoracia; order Bacteriovoracales; family Bacteriovoracaceae; genus SZUA-425. The sequence goes on from QKCN01000038.1 coordinate 36,936, forward strand.
ACTCTCTGGAGATTCTCGCTATGAAGCACGTGCGCTAGAGGATTTCTATAAACAAGATGGTATTACAAAAGTTAAATCAATTGATTCTAAAGGTCATAACTTTATTTTTTATACGGATCCAGAATCGGGGCGTGATATCGACGAAATAGCGCATGAAATCCGAAAAGACACCAGCATTGAAAATGTTTCTTTTGATTACATTGTACATGCCATTTAAAAAGGTATTTCTATGTTAGACTGTGATTTACATATGCACACTTTAGCCAGCAACTGTGGCAATCATACGATTTTGGAAATGATGGAACGCGCACGTGCAGTAGGTCTCAAAGCGATGGCCATTACTGATCACGGCGAACTTTTACGCGTCCAAAAATTTAGCACCACTTTTTTTAAACGCTTTGAAAATCCTTATGATGACATTATCCTCTTTAAAGGAATGGAGGCCAATACTACGGAAGAAGGTTTTTTAGATATTCCAGCCTGCATTTTAGAAGATCTCGATATTGTACTATTAGGATTGCACTACAATATCGATAGTGGAAAAACGGCAAATGAGTACACAGATATTTTATTGAGATCAATTGAGCTCAACCCCTGCATTGATTGCATTACTCATCCCTACGAAAAAGAATATCCTCTTGATTTAGAGAAGTTAGCGGCTGCTTGTGCCCCTAAAGGAATTGCTTTAGAACTCAATAATTCCAAAATTTATCAAGGAAAATTTAGCGGAGAACAAGCAAAAAACTTTTTAGATATTTGTAAAAAACATCAATGCTCCATCACTATTAATAGCGATGCCCATGTTGTCACTGAAGTCGGCTATGTTAAGGAAGCTTTGGCACTTATTGAGTCAACGAACTTCCCGACCGACCTCATTGCCAACTACACTTTGCAAAAAACACAACGTTTTTTGGATCAAAGACGGCAAAATAAAAAGGTAGAGAAAAACAAGCTATTATAGGAGATCTGTATGTTAAAACTAAAATCAAAGGCTCCCTCTTTCACGCTGCAAAATCAAGACGGAAAAGAGATCAGTTTGAAAGATTTTAAAGGCCAAAAGGTTGCTATCTACTTCTATCCCCGAGCATTAACGCCAGGATGCACCGCTCAGGCTTGTAGTATTCGCGACTTTCAAAAAGAACTCAAGGCTGCAGGTGTTGTCGTTTTGGGGATCAGCACAGATGACCCCAAAAAATTAAAAAAGTTCCAAGAAAAATACGATCTTAATTTTGATTTACTCTCTGACCCTGAACACAAAATCATTGAAAAATTTGGAGTCTGGTCGCCCAAAAAATTTATGGGGAAGGAGTTTTTGGGAACACAACGAATGACTTTCTTCTTAGATGAAGAAGGAAAAGTCTTACATATTATGGAAAAGGTCAAAACCCAAACTCATGCAGAAGAAATTCTAGAGTGGTTTAATGAAAATTAAGTAAAAGAGGCTTAAAAGATTTCAATTACTTGTTTTAAAAGAAGTATTATAATCTCAAGGCATCTAATCCGTTTTCAAGGCCGAATAATATGGAAAAGTCCAAATTGAATTTTCGGAAGGCAAGATTGCACGATCTGGATAATTTAATTCAGCTCGAAAATTTGTCCTTTGCGAATGATCGCTTATCAAAAAGAAGCTTCAAAAGTTTTATTAGCAGCGAGCAAGATGATCTTATTGTTTTAGAAGAATACGGCCAACTTATCGGATATGCCCTCATCCTTTATAAAAAAGGGTCTTCTTTGGCCCGTCTTTATTCCATCGCCATTCACCCCAACCAAACAGGAAGAGGCTTGGGCAAGAAGCTCTTAAGCTTTGTCGAGAAAACGGCCCTCAAAAAAGGAACTGCTTACTTGAGGCTAGAAGTCGCATCACAAAATCTGCGGGCCCAAATGCTTTACAAATCGATGAGCTATTATCAATTTAATATTCGCAAAGAATACTATGAAGATAACGATGATGCTTTATGCTTTGAAAAAAAATTACTACTTCTCAACAAAAGACGTATCCGCAAAGTGAAATTCTATCGCCAAAGCACTGAGTTCACTTGTGGTCCCTCTTCCTTGATGATGGCCATGAATACACTAGACCCAACTTTTGAAATGAATCAAAGCCTTGAATTACAAATCTGGAGAGAATCAACCATGATTTTCATGCTCAGTGGACATGGAGGATGTGGTCCAAGAGGTCTGGCACTTGCTGCCAAAAGAAGAGGTTTCTCTGTTGAAGTATTTGTTAGCACCGAAGACTTTCTCTTCTTAAATAGCGTACGAGACCCAAAGAAAAAAAGTATTATGAATCTCGTACAAAATGATTTTGAAAAGCAAATAAAAAAACAAAAAATTAAAATTCGAACTCGTAAAATCTCTTTTGACCTCGTCTCTAAAATTGTAAAGGAAGGCGGGATTCCCCTCGTCCTCATTTCCTCCTATATGTTAACTGGCACTAAGACACCTCATTGGATCGTCATTTCAGGAGTCGATGATAACTTCATCTACTTTCACGATCCAGATGTTGAAGAAGGCCAATCAGACATTGAAAACATCAATGTACCCATCCGAAAAGATGAATTTAATAAAATATGTAAATATGGAACTCAACAGCTACAGTCCTTGATTGTGCTTAAAGAACTTTCCAAAGAAATCCCAGTCTAATTTGACTGTTATCGCAATAAATAACTAGCGATACTTTTCCACTTGGGTCAAAAAATTGGATCGATATTCGGGCACTCTAAAATCCAATTCATCAATAATAGGGATATCAGTAAATGCTTGTCGTAAAGCCTGTACAAATAATCCGGCATACTTTCCTTGAGGGCCATGGCGCAAGCCACAGGAAGGAGAATTACTTTTCAAAATAAATCCTTGTGGATTTAAAAAACTCAATTCTTTTATCTTTTCAGAGATCCACTGATTAATTTTATCCGTATAATCATAACCAGTTTGAGCTCCAACAAAACGAGCGGCATCCACTTCACCTTGCAAATTAACAGGTTCACGCGGGATAGAAAAACCAGCTTCAACTTCTGGACAAATTCCACAAATTTCAAATTTGTCCAAAAGAGAATCAATAACTAGGTCTTCACGCTTATCCCCTCCATCATAGCGAACTTTCTCCCCGAGAAGACAGCGACTGACCCA
>QKCN01000086.1 GCA_003245675.1 Bacteriovoracaceae bacterium
TTGAGCAACCTCGGCTATGAGCTAGCAGGGGAAGAGTCAGAACTCATTGACTTTACTAAAGGCCAAGATTACGTCATGAAAGTCCCCGGACAGGCCAATTTCATCCGCATCGCCTTCAATGAAAATGGCTCATTTGTATATAATTTCATGATTCCAGAAGATCGAACTAGCCTCACTATTGAGGCTACTCAACTGAAGCTTAAAGAAATGGAAAACTCTTGTCAGCTATTCAATGAAGTTATCGGCAACCTTATTGAGCAAGGAATCGACCTAAAGCTTAACAAAGAGCAACCCGTTGAAGAGAGATTCCTTTTGCAGATTCCTGAATGCTATCAGAAAGTACCTAAAAAAACTGCAAAACGAAAAGCCCAAACAAAACAAGTCAAGGCCCAACAAAGAGGAGTTGAATAATGCTATTTCGCCATATTCCATCGACCCACTGCCCCCGTTGGATGCGAGAGCTTGATCGGTTCCTCCCCCTCAAGTCGCAGTTTTATTTATATGGCAATGTTCACGACTGCTTTTTCGTTCCAGGTAATTATTCAATATCCGAAACAGAAAATAAATTAAAAATCAACATGTTCAGAAGCTTAAAAGACCTTTTGAGCATGTATTTAAATTCCGAAGGCTATGAAATTATCTGCCGGTACGATTTGTTGGACGGTTTTGAAATGACTTCATCTGTTAAAGAAAAACTGGAAGGCTCTCTACCTGAGTTTCTCAGCAGAACAGATCAAAAAGCAGGAGCAGTATTGGGAAACAAAAAGCAGCTGGGAAATTACGCTGACCCAGTAGATGCCTTAAATTTAATGCGCGCCCTCATGGGAAACGAACATTTTTTATCTGCTGGCATTATTGATTTTGCCAGTCGCCTAACAGCATCTCCAACCCAATTGGAAGATGTGGAAAGGCGTCATTTTATGAAAATGTTAAAAGCAGCTTTGGAGGCAAAGTCATTTCGCGATGAAGGAAGAGATGGGAAACGCAACCTCTTGATATTTATTTGTGACAAACTAAGCGACTTGCCCCCTTGGCTGCTCCTAGAGAATCCTCTGACAAAGGGGATTGAAGTTACTCGCCCGAGCAAAGATGACCGAAAAGCTTTCTTTGATTCATGGTCCACCTTTTTTTTTGGTGATAAATCCCCTGCAAACGGAGAAAAAGAGCTTTTTGCAGATCTGACAGATGGTTTTGCCAATCGAGAACTAGAAAACCTAGCGACGCTTTCCCGGAGAGAGGAGATTGGTTACGGCAAAATCCAGGACTTGATTGACCTCTACAAATATGGAGAAAAGGATAACTTCTGGGAAAAGCTAGAACCTAAAAAAGTAAACGAGGCAGAACAAGAGCTTGAAATGAGAGTTATGGGACAGCCACAAGCTGTCAAGAAAGCTGTAGAAATCATTCGTCGTGCTTATTTGGGCCTGAATGATCTGGACTCGAAAAAATCGAACAAACCGAAAGGGGTTCTTTTTCTTGCGGGCCCGACCGGTACAGGCAAAACCGAACTAGCTAAGTCACTTGCCTCACTTATATTTGGTGATGAAGATGCAATTATCCGTTTTGACATGAGCGAATATAATGAAAGAAATTCCGACCAGAAGTTAATTGGTGCCCCTCCAGGCTATGTAGGCTATGAAGAAGGTGGTCAGTTAACAAAGCAGATTCGCTCTAAACCTTTTTCAATCATCCTGTTTGATGAGATAGAAAAAGCTCACCCCATCATTTTCGATAAATTTCTCCAGATTTTAGACGACGGACGATTAACCGATGGAAAGGGAGAAACGGTATATTTTGGCGAATCACTCATTATTTTCACTTCAAATTTAGGTGTTTACAAAGAAGAGCTCATGGACGGCGGGCATATCGACCGAGTTCCCAACATTAATTTTGAGAAGGATTCGTACCAAGAAGTATCACAAAAAATTATTGAAGAAATCAACAATTACTTTACGAAAAAATTAAATAGACCAGAAATTTTAAACAGATTTGGCGATAATTTCGTTGTTTTTGACGTTATAAGAGAAGAAGTCGGACTGAAAATACTCAAAAAAGAGCTTCAGAACATTTCAAACAATCTTAAAGATAAAAATGGATGCGAATTGATTTTTGATGAAGGCTTTCTCAAGTCTTTCTATCTACATTATGCCAAATCAAATCTACATAACGGCGGACGAGGGATCAAAAACCGGGTTGAAACACATGTTAAAAATGGCATCGTTAATTTCCTATTCCACCAAAAACAAACCGAGAATTTAAGATTTAAAGCATCAATACCCGAAATGTATCCTGACCAAGGGGTTTCTTTCTCACTTGTTTAGGACAAGGAACTAATGATTTGGACTCCATTGTTATCAAACTAAATCGCATTCAATACCCAGTAGAAAGCTTAGGCTTTGGAAAAAGGTTTGGCATCTGGGTTCAAGGGTGTTCCATTCACTGCGATGGCTGCATTTCAAAAGACCTTTGGCCCTTTGATAAAGGGCGTAAAATTCCGGTTAAAGCTCTCGTCGAAATAATTTGCCAAATGGGTTCAAGTATTGATGGCATTTCGATAAGTGGAGGAGAACCGTTTGATCAATATTCTTCACTGATGGCTTTTTGCAGCTATTTAAAAGCGTTAAATGGTCCGCCTGTTCAGGTTTTTTCCGGGTATAGACTCGATGAAATAGACACTAAATATCCGGACAAGACCTACACCGAATGCATAGATGGATTAATTGACGGACCCTACATATCCCACCTAAACAAAGGGGATTTCTGGCGTGGTTCTGAAAATCAAAATTTTTATACCTTTGAAAAAGGGAATGCTCAAAAAAAGAGCTACCCGCACAAACAAGGAGCCTGGGCTTTAAACTCTACACCAGAAGGTGAACATTTTTTTGCCGGCATACCGGCCCCGAACACTTTGTTAGAGTTAGAAAATTACTTAAAAAAAGCAGGCATACAAATGAGGTTCGAAAAATGAGAATAGAGGTTTGTGATATTTGTGGTGAAAAAGTTGAATTCAGTTGCCCAGAAAATGCTCCGAAAAGCTGTCCTGCCTGCTTCAATATCTGGACGCCAATACAAAGTGAACAGCTTGGCGCCTTTCAGCAAATAAACCAAGCAGGGGAAACAAGCACACTGACTCTGACCAGTCAGAAATCTGGGGAAACCATAAACATCC
>QKCN01000105.1 GCA_003245675.1 Bacteriovoracaceae bacterium
TGAGATCGTCACTTGCCAAGTCTAGATAGGCTTGAGTTGAGAGATCATTGATATCTTCTATTTCTTTAAAGGTCTGCATAGCAGACGAAATGCGCGAGCAAGCTTCTAGCATTTTATCAATGTTTTCTTGAGTCATCTGATTTTTATTATTACTAAGCCGCTGCAAATTCATTGAAATAATGGAAAGAGGATTGAGTATTTTATGGGCGGCCGTGACTGCAATTTTTCGAGATGTTTTTAGTCGCTCTAATTTTGAAAATTCTTGGGAGATTTGCTTATTGCATTTATGGATAAAATAAAGAAAGGCTACGAGAAATATTAAGCTGGCAATATGTCCCAATCCTCCATGCATACTAATCGCCTCTAAGTTCAGAATATCAAGCGGAAATAAATGCATAAAAAAGGAACTGTAGGCTGCAAGAGTCGTCCAGATAATGGCCGAAATAACAAAAAATGGACGAGGAACAATATAAAAATTGGCGATGAGACAGATGGGAATCCAGCTGGTTTCATAGGCAAACGTTTTTTCAAGTCCATAAATGCGAATAGGCATAAGAATGCTTGTCACTAAGAAAGTAATTATCTTGGGCAGAGTTAATTTTTTTGTGAAATACTGATAGCAGAGGCTGATAGAAAATAAGACAAAATTCATGATCAAGATAATATGATCGATCCAATTTTCCTTATAGATGGCAATATTTAAAAAGAATAGCACCAAAGATGCGAGCATTCCAAGAATGGCGATAAAGGATATAACCTGAGATTGGTTTTGAAGTTTAATCGAATCAAAGCTAATTACAGTTTCCATGATATGACTCTAGTTCAAAGCCAGATAGAATGCTACACAAAAGAAGGGGTTAAAATTTCTTGAAGGGACTTTAATTGAGGATAATATTTCGATTAGTTAAAAATGATAATTAACATCAAGCTGAATGTATTGGCGTTTATTCTCAATTTCCACAATTGCAATGTCTGCATTTTTTCGAATAAAAGTTGGTCCCAGTGACCAGTGGGGGGACAATCTCCACAATGCACTTCCTTCCCAGGAAATAAGAGAACTTCCTTTGGTACTTTGGGCATAACTCGACTTTAGTCCAAATTGTAGTGCTGGATTTATGCGGTAACTAAAAGCAACACCTGCTCCAAAAAAATTAATTATTTCTGCATTGGTTTGTGTTTCACCTAAATTTTGAGCAATAAAGCTTTCTTCTTTTAAGAATAGTTGTAGTTCCCATTTGGGTGTTAAAGATAAGTAGCGTCCAAGGCTTCCACTTCCTTCGCGATAGTTAAAATCTCCATTATTAGGTAGTTCTCCCAAAATGTGGGTAAATTTCCCTTCTAATTGAAGTTTAAAACGTTGGAGGCGGTAGTGAAAAGCAAGAGAGTATCCCAAGCCACTGCCGGTAAAATTACCTTCTGGTTGGACAAAATTCTCTGAGCTTCTAATGATTGCAACTTGTAAGAGAGAATTGCCTCCTTGTTCCTTTTTTTCTTTTTGAGCAACGATCTTCTTTTTTACTTTTATTTTCCTTTTGCGTTGCTTTTTCTTTTTATGTTTCTTTATTCTCTTCGCTCTTTTTTTCTCCATTTTTTGAATGGGCTTTGTTGGCCTTACAAGAGAAGCCTGAACCGCGGAAGCGGCAATAGGGGGAAGGGCCGCAATGAGTGCAGGAGTTGAATACTGTCCTAAATACAATTTACCATTAATATGCACGAGGCGTTGAACTCGCCAATATTGAGTGTATTCTTTTTGAGCAATACTTATTTTTTGTCTTTCTGTTTCTATAATCTTTGCATTTATAAAATCGGGGTTATTGGCCACTTCTAGCCTGTATTTTATTGGAAAACGCTGGGAAGCTGTATCTTTCCATTTTAAGGCTTTAGTTGCATCTGCTGCCCAAACATTTGAGATCGGGATTAGCTGAAAGTGAAAATTTGATTCAATGATGATAGGGGCTCGAAGTAGTTCTTCAAGATCGAGAACTTCAATTGGTTCTGCCAGAATCTCTTCTTTTTCAATTCCATTTTGCTCCCAAAGGAGCTTCACATGGAATTTTCCGGCCAAAGGGAATTTTATTTGATTGTTCTCTAGTTTCAATTCTTGACTTTGCTCAAAGCTCGGAGTTTCGGAAAGACGAAGGCGAATTTTATGGACTTGAAATTTTTCAGAGAACTTGATTGGGAGTAAGAGGGGCTCTTTGTTGAGTAGAACGTTCTGGAAAAAATAAGGGGCAAGTATTTGAGCATGAAAAAGAGGAAGATATTGGATTGAAAAACTGCGTTCAACTGTTCGGATTTTTTGGTCCTCAATAAACTGGGCAATTTTAAGGAGGTAGTCTCCCTGAGGAAGGATTACCGTCCTAAAGGAATTATGAGTTTGCTCCTCTTCAATGACTTCATGATTAGAGGCATTGAGTAGTTTTATTTGATAAAGGTTTTCTAAGTCGTTGTTCCAGCGCAGAGTTAGCTTTTCGTGTTCTCTTATTTTGAGAACCTCTTTTTCTCTAGGGAAAAGAATTTCAAGAGGAGAGAGTCCATGTACTTGAATGGATCGTGATGGAGATTGGGCAATGAGTTTTTTGCCTTGGTAGACTTTTGCAAAAATATTATATTTCCCAATCGCAAAACTGTTTTCAATAGGCAGAGTATTATTCCAAATGTGATTCTCTCCATTTTCCCCTTGAATGATTAGTTCAACGCGATCAGGTTTTATTTCTTGAGGGTGACGGATGTGGAATTTAATTGGCGTTTCACCGTTAAAGGAAAAGTAAGGAGGAGACTCTTGAGGAAGGAGTTCGCAGCGCTGTACGACGTCTTGCCCATCTGAGACTTGACCTTGAGACATCGTGTGCTGGTTCACTTTAGCTTCGCCTTTGATTGTCTCTATCTGTAGACTTTGCTGAAGTTTGTTGAGCTTTATTTCGCTATTTGCCTTCATTTGAATTTTAGTCTTATTGATGACAAAACTAGAGGCATTTTTGTTTTTTATTCGAATATTGCCGCGTTTTATTATTACTTCTTGTGGTTCTGAATTATTGGAGGCATGTAAACTCAAAATCGTATTTTCGTCGAGTTCTATAAAGGTTTCATCGTGGGGAAGCTGTAGAGTCGCAGAGGATTCATTCCCTACAAAAATAGATTCTCGATCGAGAAAGTAGTCATCCGTTTGAATTTGTTTCCAAAAATAGATGCTATTTTTTCTGATACGTACATCTTTTTTAAAATTTACTAGCGTGGCAATGGCATCTTGGGCAGAAACTCTGTTAGACGTGATTTTTTCAAACAGAGAAAGGTAGTCGAAAACTATGGCCCAACCTGCAATGATGAGGCACAATAGGATCAATCCAAGATCGAAAAAATTTAGATTTTTTTTATGTAAAAAATTTTTCATGTACATAAATAATGTAGCAAAAAGGATGAGATCATAAAATGAAAAAGTTTATCTCAATTAAGTATAAATTTCTTTTTGTTCTTCTTCTTATTCCTAGTTTGTCTAGTTTAGCTTATTACTTGATTGCTAAAGGGATATTTGAAAAAGACAAATTAGCGTATATTTATGAGGCTAGTTTGCAGAGTACTCATTCGGTTGCCCAGAAGCTGCGCAAAGACTTAGATCAACTTGATAAACTTTCACTTTTACTGAAAATTGGGCACGAAGAAATTGAGGGAAGCAAACTTGTCTCCTTGGGCCGTTTTAAGCAAGTTATGCTGGTGAACTCTGAGGGGAAACGTGTCAAATCTTTTTGGGGAGAGATCGAGGAGCCTCGTGACTTTAAGAGACTTGAAGAAGGAAAAGATCGTCTTTTCTTTTTGTCTGAAAAGCACGAGCTTGTGTATCAGACCAAAATTTGGGAACAGCAGTATCTTTATTGTGTGATGAAAGATGATATCTTGCGAGAATTAATCGATAACTCCGCTCTTGATGGCATTGTTTTATTAAGTCAGGAAGGAACTATTCTCTTCTCGGATCAGCAACAAGAAGAAAATAGTGATTTTAAAAAAAATGTGCAAAACTTTTTAAGTCAGACAGGAAGAGCATCTGCGCGAATGGTCGAGTTTGGCAATAAGCAAAAATACATCTTTTCTTATGATGATGACACTATTCCTGGAATTCAAGTTATATCCTTTTATTCTTGGGAAAAAGCCCTTTATCCCATTCGCCAGTTGACCTATCAGTCCATTGTCTTTTTTATCGTTGTTGCCTCTTTAACGATTGTGATCTCTCTTTTGATGTCTTCTGGATTGACCGCTGGTATCAAGCAGCTCTTTTTGGCCACTCAACAGGTTGCTCAACAAAATTATGATTGGAGAGTTGAAGTGCGTTCCAACGATGAGGTCTCAGTACTCGCATCTTCTTTTAATCACATGTCTTCTGAGTTGAAACGTTTGTTGGGAGAATTGAAAGCCTATAATGAACAATTAGAGCAAATGGTCGAGGAAAGAACTCGTGAGTTGTCAGAAGCCTTACGCTTGCAAAAGTCAATGATGGATAGCGTGAATCAAGGATTTGCTATTGTTGATCGAGACGGGAAATTAAAATCAGTAGCATCAAAGAGTGCTTCATTGCATTTAAATTATGAACTCGAATATCAGAGTAATATTCTCTCATTGTTGGGACAAGAGGTTGATCCCGACGCCTTAAAAGTATTACTAGGGCATATTTTTGATGAAGTTTTACCTTTTCAGGATATTGTCCCTCTTTTACCACAGATGTTGAAAATTAATAGGCGGAATATCTTCGTGACCTATTTCCCTTTCTATAATGATGAGGATAAGTTCGACGGACTTGTTGTCGTAACTTCCGATAAAACAGAGGAAGTTTTGGCAATTGAACAACGCAAAGTCGAGGAACAGAAAAGTAAGATGGTTCTTTCTGTCTTTTCAGATATTTCGCAATTTAAATCCGTTTTAAAGAAAACGCATTCCGTAATGGATAAATTAAATAGTACTCAAGAGAGCTCTGTGCAAGAGCTTTTCCGTGAAGTGCATACCATTAAGGCTAGTTTATTGCTCTTTAATGTATACGAAGCAGGGAAAATTTTCCATGAACTGGAAGATCTTTTTGCAGGTCGTGATTTTCTAGGTCCGCAACAAATAGAGCAGCTTGAAGTTAAAAAAGAAGAGTTAGTTCATTACTTCAATGAGTTTATAAACCTCTACGGAGAAAGCATTGGGGTAAAAAGTCTAGACAATGTTGACGCTCAATTATCGCTAGCCTTGGATCGACAAGAGCTAGTGCAAGCCTTAAAAGGATTGGAAGAAACAGATCAGAAACTTGCTTTTACCATCAGGAAAATGCTTTTTTCAGTTCCCTCATCTAAATTTTGTGATTTTTTTCAACGCTATCTTCAAGGGATTGCGGGGCGACAAGGTAAGTTAGTGCGCTTAGTCTGTAAGGATGATCAACGAATTTACGATTTTGGACTAGAAGAGTTTAAATCCTCTCTCATCCATGTCTTTTCTAATGCTGTAAATCACGGCATTGAAACTCGGAAAGAACGAGTTGATTCTCATAAGCAAGAAGAAGGAATAATCCTTTTCCAATATCAAGAGCAGGATCAGTGGCAAATTTTTTCCATTGAAGATGACGGGCAAGGCATTGACCGTAAAAAGGTTAAGGCGAAGTTGGCCGAAATGGGAAAGGATGTAGACTCTTTAAGTGATGCTGATTTATTGCTTTCTATTTTTGAAGATCAATTTAGTACTCAAGATGGGGTGAGTGATGTTGCGGGGCGGGGTGTTGGAATGGCCGCTGTCAAAGAAGTTGTCGTGCGGATGGGGGGAGAAATAAAAGTGCTATCTCAAGAGGGGAAGGGCACTCAATTTCTTTTTAGATTGCCCTTGGTTTAGATAAATTTTTTACTTTCCTCTCCTTTTTTTAGACAAAAGGCGACTTTGTCTACCAGGTCATAGGCAGTCCAAGGCTTAATGAGGTAATTTGTTACATTGAGGGAAATGGCTTCAATCACTCGTGACTTATCATTAACACTCGTCAGCATAAGAATGGGAAGCTTAGTAAGACCGTGAGTCTTTCGAATCTCTGCCAACAACTCTATGCCATTCATGTTAGGCATTTCCATATCAGTAATGACCATCGCTAAATCAAGTTTTTGTTGTTGTAGCAATTTGAGGACTTGTAAAGCCTCGACTCCGTCAACCGCTTGGTGAATATTAAAAGTTTCACCAACTAAGGCTAGATCTTTGGTCACGGCCTCACGAATTTGAGACTCGTCATCTACAACAAGAATTTCTCTGGCTTTTTTAGTATTGTTTTGAGCATTCATAAAAACAGTGTACAATGAAGTCGGTGAGATTTCTATATGAAAAAAATATACTTAGTTGATGATGATCAGTTGATTCTTTCTAGACTCAAAGTGGATTTTGAGGAGATTTTAAACGGAGGGTGCGAAATCTCAACATTTCTTGATCCGTTAGAGGCATTGGCATTTTTTGAAAAAAATGATTGTTCAGATGTTTATTTGTTTTCAGATATTCACATGATTCCGATGAGTGGTGTTGAGCTAGTGAGACAAATTCGCTCTAAGAGTTTATCGTTTAAATCGATTGTCTTTATTACATCGACTGCTGATATTGCATTGATTAGTGAAATAGCCACATTAAAGTGCAATGGTTATATTCTTAAGCCTTGGGCTTCTTCTAAATTATTAGATTCTCTTAGATAAAGTCAAAATCTAGGTTTTGCCAAGGAATCTGGATTTCAAAGCAAAGATCAGCATCCTGAATTACTTTTAATCGTATTCCCTTTTTTATGAGTTCCATGTAGGCAAAATGTAGGCTATTGCCATTGTGTTTTCCATCCATCTTATTTGTAAAAGGGGTTTGGAAAATTTGAGTTAAATTCGACTCATTGATATGAGGGCCATTGTTGGATATTTTTATACTAAACTGATTATCATTGTTGCTCAGTTCAACATTTAGTTTTCGATTACTGCGAATTTCTTTTAATGCTTCAATTGCATTTTCAAATATGGCATTTAGAGCATAGAGGCATAGAGATGGTTCTAGCACTATAAAGTCGCCTTTACCTTGCCGAGAGAGATTAATATTGTTCAGCCTAATCGGTTCTTCAAAGCTTTGCATGCAAATATCGATGAGTTCAGCTGCATTGATTCCAGCTTTGCTTCCTTCTAGAACTTTGCGACGAGATTCGAGATATTGCGATAGTTTGCATATTCTTTTTTCAATATCAGATGCCTTTTGAATGAGGTCTTTTCGTTCCTGAAATAGAGCATCTTTTTTTAGGTGATTTAATAGAAAGAGTGCAATTGTTGCATTGTTATTATGAATATGACGGATCAGACTTATTTCATCGGCACTTTTTTGTAAGATGCTATTATGAGCAATTTCTGTTTTTTGTTTCATAATACTGCTCAGTTGTTCATTAAAGTTTTCTACATCTTGGACAATAATCTGAGTCGGAGTTTGACTATTGTCTGCAATAAACAAGTAGAGTTTTCCAGCAACTTTCGAAAAATAGTATTCATTCTCTAAAATGATTGATGCGCAGGACTCGATGAATTTGCTTAGGTCTTCAACCTTGTCTACTGAGCTTGTCCTTTTCCATATCAATTCATATTCATTGTTTTGATCCACTTTTTGAAACTTAAGCATTGAACGTCCTAGCTTACTGGTGGGCGGTCAAAAAAAGGATTTTTAGCACATGCTTCAAGGGGAATGGTGTAAATTACTTTAAATTCTTCAGGAAGAAGTTTTAGCTCTTTAATTCCTTTTCCTGCGGTATAAAGAATGCGATTATCCACGCGATGATCCATGGCCACGGCAGCTGCTGAACAAGCGGCCATTCCTAGGTCCGTAAGGTTGAAAATACAAGGTACTTCTTGAGGCTTGGCCGCACAATTTTCAAAGCCGCAATAGCCACAGACTTTAAGTCCAGTGGGCGAAATTCGGGCCGCTAATACGACCACAACTTCGGCTTGGCGAATATGATTGGCGTCTCTTTTAAAAATGGAGACTTCGTGTTGCGCGGCCAATTCTTCCATTTTCTGGGCAACCGCTTCTCTTTGGGTTTTATCTGTGAGTAAGCCTAGATAAAGATTATCAAGACCACGCCCTTTAGGCGCGGTCTTTGCTGCAATAAGCATTTTTTTCGCAACGTCGATAATACTTTCTTTTTTGATCTCATCAAAAGAAATCATTTTTTCATCTCTGCTTGTTTAAGAGTCCATTTTCTGGCCAAGATCAAGGCAATAGGACTGACACAAGCGAAGAGCCCGTAAATCAACCACATGGTACTAGGATCTTGTACACCTTGAGCTGGTACAAATTTTTCCAACATAAAGCCAGAATAAAGACCGGTGGTAAATTTGGCGAGGAACCAAGGGATACCAGCAAGTCCCATGTAAGCTCCGACTTTTCCGGCAGGAGCAATGTCTGCCACGTATTCCAAAAAGCGAGATGACCATAAGGCTTCACCTAAAGAGAATAGTGTTACGTAAGTAAGTAATAGAGTGAGATCTGGTGCTGGTAGTAAGAAAAAGGTGGTAACTGCAGTGAGGGCCGTTCCAATAATCATCATATCGATAACTTTTACTTTGCGAGTAAAGGCCGCTACTAGCGGAACAAAAATGACAATAATCAAAGGATTGAGTCCACTGATCCACTCAAATTTAGAGTTTACGCTTTCTGGAAAACAACGGAAAACGTAGTCAGGCATAGTCAGCCATTGGTGAGCAAATAATGTTCGCACGGGAAGGAGAATAAAAATAAAAAACATGAAACGAGGGTCCATGATGGGAAGCTCTTTGAGTTTTTCCAGCCAGGATTTATTTTCGGTGCTTGCTTCTTCTTTTTTGACTTCTTCTTCTGTTGCGTACTTGTCTGTATCTTCAACTTTTTTGGTAAAGAGTGTTAGGTGAACAAGGAACATGAAGCCAGTAATGCCAAGGCAAATCCAATAGACGCCTTCAATGCCCCAACCAAGGCCTATAATCTTGGCAAAGGGAAGGTTGAGGAAGACATCATCAGTTCTGACATAAGGAGAAATAAAGTTTTCGGCCATAATTCCCAAATTCATAATGGCGTAAAGTAAGCCGTAGCCTATGGTTGCAGTGCGAGGATCGGTGTATTCTTTAACCCCCGCGTACAATGCTGGCTGGAGTACCCCTGAGCCCAAGGCCATGAGAACGAGGGAAACCCAAGAGAGGGTTGGACCCACAAAACTCCCAGAAAGTCCGGGGGCGATGACCAAAAAGAGACGGCCAAGTCCTAAGGCAATAAGTGACCAAGAAATGGCGCGGCGCACACCGAGTTTGTCTGATACAAATCCACCACCGAACATGAAAAGTGTTACGAGTCCGGTAAACATGGAGACAGAAACGCCAGTCATTTGGTCGGAAAGTCCAACGCGTGTTCCCAAGAAACGGGTGAGCAGGGTTAAAATTCCAAAGTAGGCAATACCATCACCGAAGTTGACCATGTTGACTAACCAAAAGCCTTTGGAAGCCGCAAAAAGCACTTGAATGGTTTCCCACAAGGTTAAGTTTTCTTTCTGTTTCAAGTGTTCAATTCTGTCTGTGGATGTTGTCACACAAACCTCCTTACAATGTTGTATTTGCCCCTTATAAATTCTCAAAATTGTATGCAAAAGAGATCAAAATGGGAAAGTTTTTTTCTTGAAGGGGAGGAGGGGTGACGGTAAGGTATTAGAGAAAAAAAAATGGTGCCCAGGACCGGACTTGAACCGGTACGGATTAATAAAAAGCCGAGGGATTTTAAATCCCTTGTGTCTACCAATTCCACCACCCGGGCACGTGCAAGAATGTTCACTCAAGGAACGTTTTTTGTCAATCTGAAACTTTTGGGAATGTAATGAAAAAAATGACATGGGGAATGTCCCTACTTTTACTTTGTGGATTTCTTTGGTCTTGTGCCTCTGGGCAATGGGATGGAGTGCCTTTAGCCTCTGTCTTGATAGAACCCTGGTGGTATAAAACCGGTGATCGTTTTGAAGTCCGAGACTACAATGGCGATATTCGAGTTCATCCTTTTTATGATCAGGATAACTTTTTAAATGCAGATGAAAAAAATCTCAATTTCTTTGTTTTAAACCCAGAGGGAGCAGAATTTCGCTATGGATTTGATTTGGTTTCTGGGCAGCGTTTTTTGGAATACAAGACTTGTGAAGAAGACGATGTTTGGAATTCGTATGATGGAGAAATTAAAGAACCTCCTTTTACCACGGGAATTGTTCCTCGCATGTTGGATCAACTCAATCAGCCGCAACTGATTTTTGTTTTTGGGCGCAAAGATTACTATCAGAAAGCGAAGCTAACGGATGCTCATCGTGTTCGAGTGATTGGTGGAATTATTGAAGATATTTGCTTTGAGGGTAATTGTGTTGCATCCACTCGTTGGCAAAAACGAATGGTACTTTTGGGCATTGATCCCTTTGATTCTCGCTTTAAAGACGTCCATTCTTTTGACGATTTAAAGAGCTTTGTTGATTTAGAGTATGTGAAAGCCTTTATCCAAAATGGAAGAGGGCGAAATTTTGTTGATAAAAAAGGATTCCCCGCCTACCGCGCAACTTCTTTTGTAAAGGCTGATATTGCCCTTCGCTTCATTCAAAATAATGCTCACCTTTTAGATTTGGAAAAACTTGAGAAGATTAGAACGGGTTGCCATCATTTGTATAAATTATATAACGATAAACTTTCTCTCTTTTTTAATGACAAAGAGCTTTCAGAGGTTAGAGAAGCCTTGCTTGAGGCTCAGAATCAAAAGCGCATTGAAGATACCAAAACTGCGCTACGCAAATTGGCACAGCTTAAATTAAAACGGGGTAGTTTCTATCCTAAGTGGCTTGATATTACTCAACGTTATCTCAGTGAAATTAGCTCCTGCTATGATCTTGTTTCGTGGGGGGATTTGAGAATTGAGTTGCAGGATCACGTACAAGACTTTTGGTTCCATAGTTTTAATCACAGTTTCGTAAAGCTTTATGAGATGAATTTCGCTTTTAATTGTAAGCAGAATTCTTGGTTTGAGGAGTTTGGACGCTTAGGCAAAGGACAGGAAAAATTTGGAGAAATATCCAAAAGATTAGGGGAGCTTCGAACTTGCACCATTCACTCTATTAATAATGCTTTTAGTAAGGCTCCTGAGAAAATGCGCGATCTGAAAATGGGGGCTCGTCCTCATTATTCTTTTTTTGAGTATGATTTTGGGGTTGGGGGAAGTGGACAAAAGATTATGAATTGGGTTTTTCGTGATGCCCGAAAGCCAATGTGTCGCTTTTCATCTGATCAGGAAAAGTTTCAAACTTTGCAGCAGCAAAGAGATGTTTATCCCCGAGATATGATTTGGCCTCGAGTCGGAGAAGAGGAGAGTGCTGTCGATAACAGGTTGATTTTACACGAAGAGACCCTTCTTTTTGAAGAG
>QKCN01000064.1 GCA_003245675.1 Bacteriovoracaceae bacterium
TTTTTGATCGTCTTTTGCAACTCTTTCAAGCAACCTTCTGAAATTTTATCCTTATTCCCTAGCAGACAACGTCCAACTGCGCCACCTTTGGACTCAACTTTTGAACAATATTTCTGTTGATCGGCCAAACAAACTGCTCGCAAAAACTCTCTAGCTTTTTTTTCTTTCTCTATTTTATTTTTGCACTCTACAGATAACTGCTCCCACTTTTCCTCTAGGCACTTTGATCCTTTTTTCTTTTCTGCTTTACACAGTTTTTTGAAATCTGTCCGGCAAGGATATTTTTTTTGATACTGACCTTTTTTTTCTGCTAAAAATTTTTGGCATTGCACTGAAAGCTTTCCATGCTCTCGTTCAAGACATTTCCCTATCGCAAATGGGCTTCTTTCCTTGGCCAAACAAAACTGCTTAACATCGTCATAGCAGGGATTTTTTTTGCGTATTTCTATTTCAATTTGCTGAACTTCCTTTGAGCACTCTTTACTCAATTCCGTCTGTCGTTTTAATAAACATTCTCTAATTTTGCCTTGTCCAGGAGAAACTCCCTTACAAAACTTGGCGATATCACTCTGACAAAGCTTTGCATCACTCCAAGCGGCTAACGAAATAGAAAAAACGATCAAGGATAGCAGAAAATTTATATTCATAATTAAACAAGCCTTTTAACAAAAAAGGGGAGCTTAGCTCCCCTATTCATCATAAAACATTTATTGATTGAGAACTCTTTTCTGTTCCTCAAGGGCCTTCTCCAATTCTGCAATTTTGCCATTGAGTTCATAAAGACTCAAACTCTGAGCCTTCATGTTTTTTTCCCATTCTGCCCGCTCTGCTTTCACTTTATCAATTTCTTTTTCTAAAAAGTCAGCCTGAGCGCTACGAACTGAGGGGTTAATATTTCCCCCTTTGGCCAACGGCCAGCCATTTTCCATTAAGACTTTCCATGAACGAACTTTACAATCGACAGTCCCTCTTAAGCACGAAATATCTTGTGTGTATTCTCGTATCTTACGTTCATTTTCCGACATTTTATTTTCAAAAGCGACCTCATAACTTTTCTTCGCCTGCATAAGATCTTTTTGTCTCATGGATAATGAAGTAAGTTCATCTTTCATTGACTCATCAAAGATTGATACATTTTGCCTTAACTTCTGATCAAGCTCTCGAATCATAACTGCAGAATGCTCTAACTCTCCAGAGTTAGGATCAAGATTCCAGTTTGGCCCATCCAACCATTCTTTATTATCCATAGTGGCCGTTCTTCCTTGACGATTTACCAGATAACTATTCCCCGCCTTAAACCCATTCATTTCTTTTTCATCTTTAAAGCGTGCAGCAACTTCACCTTCTTTCACAACCAAAATCGTATCTTGCGCCTTGCTTGCATGCACAAAGAAAAGCGTTCCTCGGATCCCCATGGCCGCAGAGCGAGTTTGCAACATCAAATTTTGATCTTTTGAAGAGCCATCAAACTGAACAACAATATTTCCCATCATCATTCGTAATTGAGTAATTAAACCGGGTTTATTATTTATCCCAGAGTTATCACCTAAAAGAGAGCGAATTGCTGAAACAAATCCTTTGCGAGCATTCCCTTCTGCCTTATCAGCTTGCGACTGACCTCCTAAAAACTCCATACTTAAACTTGAGTTTTCTCCAACCTTCATTCGAGAAGACAAAGCCTTTCCAAATTGAAGAATAAGTACAGAACCAGCTTCAGTTTCTATTTCATCTGATGCAAGCAGGAGGTCAGATTTTTTCAAAAGAACTTTCCCGTCACCAGTGCGTGTCGTATAAGCAGTGCCTTTCAAATAATAAACTTTGGCGACAATATCATTAGCCTGAGTCAGTGCAATTTTCACCGCCTCTGTATCATTTTTTGAAAAAATCACGGCCGCAATCAATGCTACGAATAAAAAAAGAATGCCAAAAAGCTTCTTCATAATAATTCTCCTAGAATATTTCTCATCATCAAATAGATATAAAAAGTGTAACACTCCTCTGAAATAATGTAAAAGAATCAAATGGTTAAGCTCACCAAACTAAACAAATAAACATTAATGTAAAAAAGGCTTTGTGATAACGCACCGCATGCTAAAATGGTAAGGTTATAGTGATGCTATTATATTGTTATTGACCAGAACGTTTGTGGTTTTCACACTCCTACTGCAAGTGCAGTATCAAAGTGGACCGCAGGCAAGCTAAGGAAAGTGTATGAAGATACAAATTCTTATCTTGGCCTTGCTCCTCCCTCTAACGCTTCATGCAAGAGGTGGATACGATGCCAACGGCCCGGCCGAAATTCTACAGGTATTTGGAGACTCTGCTCCCTGGATATCTGATACAGGGAAACGAGTTGAATTCATTCTACAAAAAGCGAAGGGTAGGAAAAGTCAAACTCATACTGTCACAAAAAATCTTAGAGGCTTAGTCAGACTTCCCACAGAAGTTCGCGTTTCTAAAGGGGTTGCTTCTCGCCAAGAAAACGCTCTTGTCGTAAGTATTGATAAAGGTGAAGTAAACTGTAGCTATAGGGCCCAAGGTTTCATCAATTTTAAAAGTTATAGTTTTGACTACTGTGACAATGGAGCTTACGCAGGTGATGAACTTGAGGTTATGGAACAAGTTTCTGTTTCCCTCGTTCATACTGGTTCCTCTCTCTTCAATACAGAACTTGTTTTTCCCGTATATTTTTTCCCCGCTGAAGCCGAACACGGGCTAAAGATTCCCTTTTTGGACGCAGAAATGGGACAAGTTTTAGTCTTCAATGGCGAGTACTGGGTGGCTGATTACGTAAATGCTCTACCTCAAGGTCAAGCGGCTAATCAAATATTGGTATTTAATGGGACTCAATGGCTTCCAGCAGATCTTTCAGAACTTGATCTGCAAGGATTAGAAGGCCCACAAGGCCCTCAAGGGGAAATTGGACCACAAGGTCCACAAGGTGAAGCTGGTGCGCAAGGTCCTATCGGTCTTACTGGACCACAAGGTCCACAAGGTGAAGCTGGTGCGCAAGGTCCTATCGGTCTTAC
>QKCN01000092.1 GCA_003245675.1 Bacteriovoracaceae bacterium
TTGCAAAGTGAGCTGAAAAGTGACGTAAAAAGGGCGGTTCTTCGGTTATTTTGATGCCCTTTAAGTTATTTCTATTTTTGAAAACTTCAAGTAGTACTTCAATGACATAGTCCACGTGACTTTGGGTATAAACACGACGGGGAATGGCCAAGCGCACTAGTTCCATTGCCGCAGGAATTTCTTCGCCAGTTTGTGGATCTTTTTTGCCAAACATAATTGAACCAATTTCACAGCTTCTAATTCCACCTTCGAGGTAAAGTTCACAAGCAAGGGCTTGTCCAGGGAATTGATTTACTGGAATATGAGGAAGCATCTTTTTGGCATCAATGTAAACGGCATGTCCTCCAACTGGGCGGATGATAGGGATTCCTGCTTTTGTTAAGGCATCGCCAAGGTACTGAGTTGAGGTAATGCGATAACGCAAATAATCCTCATCCAAAACTTCTTCTAGTCCTTGAGCCAGTGCTGCAAGGTCGCGCCCTGCAAGACCACCATAAGTTGGATAACCTTCAGTAAGGATGCCGAGGTTTTTAACTTTTACTGCCAATTCATCATCATTTAGGGCAAGGAATCCCCCCATGTTGACTAGAGCATCTTTTTTGGCACTCATCGTGCAGCCATCGGCATAGGAGAACATTTCTTGGGCAATTTCTTTGATAGATTTATTTTTATAGCCTTCTTCTCTCATTTTGATAAAGTAGGCATTTTCCGCAAAACGGCATGCATCGATAAAAAGTGGAATATTGTATTTTTGACAGATGGCCTTTACCTCGCGAATGTTCTGCATGGAAACAGGTTGGCCTCCGCCTGAGTTATTGGTCACTGTGATCATGCAAAGTGGAATATTGGCTGGCCCCTTAGACTCGATAAAATTTTCCAATTTTTTGCAATCTAAGTTTCCTTTAAAGGGATGCTCTAACTCAGGGATTTTCCCTTCATCAATAACGAGATCCACTGCTTCTGTTTTATTGAATTCAATATTGGCCCTTGTGGTATCAAAGTGAGTGTTGTTAGGGATTGCTTTGGTTTCGTCACAAATAGCACCAAAAAGAATTCTTTCCGCAGCACGTCCTTGGTGGGCAGGGAAAATATGTTTGAATCCGGTTATATCTCTGATGACGCGTTCAAAGTCATAAAAAGAACGGCAGCCAGCATAAGATTCGTCGCCATCCATTATTTTTGCCCATTGGGCAGCACTCATCGCTGAAGTTCCACTATCAGTTAAGAAGTCGATGAGAATGTCTTCCGCTTTGACTAAAAATAGATTGCTATGTGCTTCTTTAAGGATTTTTTCTCGTTGAGCTCTTGTATTCATTTTAATCGGCTCAACAGTTTTAATTCTAAATGGCTCAATAATTGTTTTAAATTTTGATTCCATGTGTTTCTCCAGTTTAAATATGATCTAAGGGATAGTTTATTGGATATTGGTAGTTTTTTATAAATTGCGAGAGCCTTTTAAAAAAAGCGCGGTGGCTATTTTGAATTTCATCTTTTGTGGTGAACAGATAATGTTCTTTTTCGTTTGCGGGTAAGTTTTGTAAAAAGGAACTTGCTACTTTTCTCACTTGGGGAGTCAGACAATTTCTTCTTTTACTGCTACGTTCTTCCTTTAAAAAATGTGACTGCATGTATTGTGAAAGTTTTTTCTTGTGGGAAGGGTAGCGGAAGATGAGAGGGTTACTCGAGCTGAGGTTGAGCAATGAGAATGCGGTAAATTGATCCACGACCAAGTGAGGAGAAAAGATAAAGTCGTATTGATCGAATATATCTTGCTCCTCAGGGGTTTCCGTATGTTTAATTTCAGTACCTGCATTGTACTTTTTGTACAAGTAGTTGAGAACCATATCACCTGTATCTTTTTTCGATTTCGTATGGTGCTGATTAAATAGAAGAAGAGTTTCTAAAAAAGACCCCATCAGTCTAATTGTTAAATTTTTCCAAGGGAATTCAGAAAGACAAGTATTGAGAAAATCTTTCTCTTCGTCAGGGGTTTTAAGAGGGACAGAGGCAAAGAGGAGCCCTTGATCACCTTTAAACATGAGAAGCATAGGAGAATTTATATCCGTGAGTTTTTCGATGATTTCTTTGTCTGTTAATTCTTCCCTCATAATATTACAGCGATCCAGTTCAAATTTATTTCGCGGATAATACAGTTGGTTGATCTTTTTGATATCTTTTTCAATGAAAAAATAAATGTATTGCAAAAGAAGTTGAGCCGTTACGCGCGCATCAGCAACTGCGCGGTGCACTTGTTTGTGCTCTATTTTAAAGAGCTCGGCCATGTAGGGGAGATTGGAATTCATAATCCCGGGGATGAGATATTTGGTCATGATATTGGTACAGAGCACGGGATTTTTGAGTTCTTCTCTTTTGTTGCGTTTAAGAACCGAATTGAAAAATGGAACATCAAAAGATGAATTGTGTGCAACTAAAACATCATCACCCATGAACTCGACAATTTCATCGAGCACTTCTTCAATGAGTGGTGCATTGACTGTATCTTCTTGGGTAATTTGGGTTAGCTTTTGAATAAATTCGGGAATAATCATCTCAGGATTGATGAGAAAGTTTTTTTCATCAACAATCTTGAGATTCTTAATTCGGACCATTCCTATTTCAATGATACGATCTGTTTTTTGATTACCGCCTGTTGTTTCAAGGTCAAAAACACAGAAAGATAGATCCTTAAGTAGTTTATAAGAATTAGAATGACTTTTCGCAATAGTGCTAAATTTCATAAAGTCCCCTTTCAGACATTCGCCTGAAATGCGCAAAAATAAAAAGAGTTCTTATTTTTGCATATGCTCGGGTGTAAAAGCTAGAGGGAAAATTTCCCGAAAGCTTTTTATTTCCTCTTTGCCTGCAGCATCTCCAATAATAATTTCGCAATCTGGATCAGCAAACTCAGAAAGGACTTGTCGACATAGACCGCAAGGTGGCCATCCTTCCTGAGTATAGACATACAAATAGCGAATATGGGAGAAACGCTCTGAAATTGCCTTAAACATGGCAACGCGCTCTGCACAAACAGTTCCTCCAAAGCTGGAGTTTTCAATATTGCAACCCGAGTAAAAACGACCATCAGAAGTCATAAGCGCGGCTCCTACCTTCGCCTGTGAGTAGGGAGAGTAGGAGTTTTTTGAGCCTTCAATGGCCAAATCTCTGAGCTTGTTCAGCATTTCCTTATTCATAAGTCTCCTTGCGCTCTTATTTGGAAAGAGCACCTATTCTTTTAATGGATTTGGAAAGAAGTTCAGCAAAACCTTCCATAACCAGTAGGGCCTGTTCTTTAACTTCATCGTGGTTGAGTTTGTTTTTGGTGATTCCTGCCGCCATATTGGTGATACAGGAGATACCAGCAACTTTGATTCCGAGATGATTAGCTGCAATTGCTTCAGGAACAGTACTCATTCCCACCATGTCTGCCCCGATAACTCTGAGCATATGGATTTCTGCAGGAGTTTCATAAGTTGGGCCTAAGAGACCGCAGTAGATACCTTGCTTCAGATCCATATTGATTTCTTTTGCAGATTCGAGCAAAACTTTGCGAAGTTCTAGGTTATAAGCATAGGTCATATCGGGAAAACGAGGGCCAAGCTCTGCATAGTTCGGTCCAACCAGTGGATTTTTTCCCATGAGATTAATATGATCTTTAATAAGGACAAGATCTCCTGGTGTGAAATCTTCATTAATTCCGCCTGCGGCATTAGTGAGAATCAAGGTTTCAATACCAAGGGTCGCAAGTACGCGAGTGGCGAAGACAATGTCTTCCATATCATGTCCTTCGTAGGCGTGAATACGTCCTTGGAGAACTGCAACATCAACTCCGTCTACTTTTCCTAAGATAAGGCGACCTTCATGCCCTTCGACAGCTGTTCCATGGAAAAATGGAATATCAGAGTAAGGGATATAAGTTTTGTCTTCAATTTTATCTACATAAATTCCCAATCCAGAGCCTAGGACCATTCCGACTTTGGGAACAACCTCTTTTACGGATTGAATGTACTCAGCTGCTTTTTTTAATTTTTCAATCATTTCTTTCTCCAGATTAGTTATTTGCCCATTTAGTAAGACGTTTGATTACTAATTGGGGCT
This sequence comes from Bacteriovoracaceae bacterium, assembly GCA_003245675.1. Lineage (GTDB taxonomy): Bacteria > Bdellovibrionota > Bacteriovoracia > Bacteriovoracales > Bacteriovoracaceae > SZUA-425. The sequence continues at coordinate 4,096 of QKCN01000092.1, forward strand.
TTTTTACGGGTTTAGTTGAGAATGTTAGAACTTCATTTAAGATGCGTCTTTCGATATTTTTGACGATCTCCATTTGGTCAGCATCGTGATAAATGGTGAGGATTGTTTCACCTTTTTTCACTTTGTCTCCCACTTTTTTGAACACTTCAAAGCCTACTCCAAAGTTGATTTTGTCGGTAGCAACTTTGCGTCCTCCGCCAAGGTCTCCACAAAGGAAGCCCAAAAGCTCAGTTTCATAGCCTTTGATGTAGCTGTTACTTGGTGCTACGACATCGTAACGCTCTGTAGCCACAGGAAGACTCCAAGGATTTTCGACTTGTGCGAGGTTGCCACCTTGGTTTTTTATGAGTTCTTTGAATTTGGCAAAAGCTTTTCCGGATTTGACCATTTCTTTTGCTTTGGCCACACCAGCACTATAAGTTTTGGTTACGCCCCCAAGGTAGATCATAGCCCCAGCTAATTCAATGGATAGGTCTGCAATGTCCTTAGGTCCTTTTCCGCGGAGTACATCGATACTTTCAATGATTTCCAAAGAGTTTCCGATCATATTGCCAAGTGGTTGGTTCATGTTTGTGATTAAAGACACCGCATTTTTTCCCATACGGGCCGCAGTGTTCATCAGACTATGGGCCAATTTTTCAGCATCGGGTAAGGTCTTCATAAAAGCGCCATTGCCACATTTTAGGTCAATGACCAGACCAGAAGTTCCTTCTGCCAATTTTTTACTCATAATAGATGCAGTGATAAGTGGAATAGAATCCACTGTGGCAGTGACATCGCGAAGCGAATAAATCTTTTTGTCGGCAGGTGCGATGTCGCCCGTTTGGCCAATCATGGCGATATTATCTTCTCTTACGCGAGTTTCAAATTCTTTAAGGCTAATATCAGTTTTGAATCCATCGATTGCTTCGATCTTATCAACAGTTCCTCCAGTGTGACCTAAGCCACGTCCGGCAATCATAGGAACCATTACACCAGCTGCCGCCGCGATAGGGGCGAGGATGAAAGAGGTTTTATCGCCTACCCCGCCAGTGGAGTGTTTATCGATACAGTTAAGAGCTTTGAAGTCCAAAGATTTTCCAGAGTAGAGCATGGCATCAGTGAGATATGCTGTTTCTTCAGTGTCCATGCCATTGATCCAAATTGCCATCAGAAGAGCAGTCATTTGGTAGTCCGCGACATATCCTTTGGCCAAGCCTTCAATGAACCAAGTGATTTCTTTTTTACTGAGTTTTTGTTTTCTCTTCTTTTTGTCGATAATGGTATAAGGAGTGAACAGATTCACATCTTGATACTCAGAAACTTTAGCCTTATGGAGTAGTGATTTTCCAAAGGCGATGGTTTCTCCTGTCAAGGCTTCATAGATTGTTGCTCCAATCCCCATAAATCCACTAACATCTTTTAAAATTTTCCCATCTTGATAGCGTTTGGAATAGCAGAGCATAGGGACGGCTTCGCGGGTATGATCGGTGCCATGGGCCGTTGGATCGTTGCCGTGATCAGCTGTCAAAATGAGAAGATCATCTTCATCAAGCGCTTGCATAATTTCCACCAGTCTTTGGTCAAAATCTTCAAGACATTTATGATAGCCATTAACATCGCGGCGGTGACCGAAATTTTGGTCAAAATCAACCAAATTAATCATAAGGAGTCCTTGCTTTTCTTTTTGCATGAGCTCCAGCAATTTATTAACTCCGTCATTATTATCTACACTTTTGACATTGGAGTGAATACCTTGGTGATTGTAAATATTGGATATTTTGCCGACAGTGTGAGTCAGAATATTTTTTTCTGCAAGATAATCAAAAACGAGCTTGCCGGGAACGGCTATCGAATAGTCTTTGCGATTGGCCGTACGGGCAAAATCTTTTTTACTTTTGCCAGAGAAGGGACGGGCAATTACGCGGATGATACCGTATTCATCGCAAAGTTTGCGAGCACTCTCACAGAGTGCATAAAGTTTTTCTAGTCCAAAATGATCTTCATGAGCGGCAATTTGGAATACGGAATCGGCTGAAGTGTAGACGATGGGTTTTCCCGTCTTAATAGACTCTTCTCCCAACTTTTTAAGAACTTCTGTTCCTGAAGCTGGTTGATTGCAAAGAATTCCTGGAAGATTATTTTCTTTAATGAAGCGATCTATCATTTCTTGAGGAAAGCCTTCAGGAAAGTAGGAGAATTTTTCTTTAACGTGAATCCCCGCAATTTCCCAATGACCAGTGCTGGTATCTTTGCCATTACTTTTTTCGAGGAGTTTTACTGCAAATCCATTTTGAGGAACTTGCGCCTTAACTCCTTGTACGCGGGTCAAACTCCCTAAGCCTAGAGATTCTAAATTGGGAAGTTGAATACCCTTTTTCTTCTTGGCAATATTTCCTAATGTATTATAGCTGAGTTTATCTCCGAATTTAGCCGCATCCTTCATGGCCCCAATTCCCACTGAATCCATGATGACCAAAATGGCCCTTTTAAATTGATAATTATTCATCGAAATAAATCCTTTTGTTGTTAAAGTCATTTGCAAACTTAAAGAGCAAAACCTATGATATTAAGGTTAGCTAGAATAAGCAAACCGGATTCGAACAATAAACATAATCTAATTATTAGATTTTCTTGAAGAACAAGAGGCTGTTATGCTCTGTATTATGCGAAAATTACTATTAAATCTATTCATCGTCGCTAGTCTTATTCCCTCTCTCTTGTGGGCCCAGTCACAGACCGACAAGGGGGCAGAGCGTCTTATTCAAGAATCGGCCAATGATTTATTAGTCGTTGCGGGTTCTGGTGCAGGGGGGGCCATTTTAGGGCTTTCCACTTTGCCTTTCTATGCTGAACCTGCAGATCATTTTAAGAATGTGATTGTCGGTGGTGCCATTGGTGTAATTGTCGGGGTGGCCGTAGTCGCTTATATGCAAGCCTCTCAGACGAAAGATATGTATTACGATACCGCAAAACACAATTTAAAACTTCTTCCTGTGGAAGGGGAAAAATACGCCTTTAGGATGAAGGGATTCGAGAAGCAGCCTGAGATACCTTATTTCATGCTTAATTTTTCGTTTTAAATAATTATGCATATTGTTCAAGTCTATCACTCGCCAGTTCCTGTTGCCCTCTATGGGGGCATGGAGCGCGTTATTGAGTCCCTAATTGATGGATTTCTTGCGCTAGGGCATCGCGTATCTCTTATTTCCTATAAGGGAGACTATGAGATTCCGGGAGTGAATCATTATTACTTAGACCAGTTTTCGAGTATGGAAGAAGCGTTAGAGCGTTATCCAGAATTGATACCAGAAGATGCTGATGTTTTGCACTATCATGTGCCTTTTCAATTTAAAGATTGTGGACTTCCTTACCTGATGACCTTACATGGCAATCTCAAGGAGGACGAAGACCCTTCTACTTTGCCTAAAAATACTATTTTTATTTCCAAGCGCCATGCTGAAAATCATAAAGGTGAGCGCTTTATTTATCATGGTATGGATTACAGCAAAGTTCCTTTTTCATCGGTATCCCTGAAAGAAAGGGCATTTTATGGGTTTCTGGGGCGTGCTTCCTTGCGGCGCAAGGGGCTCAAAGAAGCGAAGTCTTTGGCCAAACGTCTTCAGGTTCCTCTGCATGTTGGAGGAGGGCGAGGATTTTCCTGGTGTAATACGAAGTATTTGGGACATCTTAATAACGAACAAAAGTTTGATCTTCTGCAAAGATCTAAGGCTTTGCTTTTTCCGATTAGCTGGGAAGAGCCTTTTGGACTTGTGATGATTGAAGCTATGTTTTGTGGAACGCCGGTCTTTGCTTTTGAGCGAGGCTCGGTGGGTGAAGTCTTGAATTTAGAAGGGGCAGAAGAGTTATTCTTACGTGCTCACAATGAAGATGAGCTTTTTGAAAAAATCAAAAAATATAATTTTAACAACGACCCTATGGCCATTCGCGAATATGCTATCAAACATTTTTCGCATACGGCTATGTGTGCTCGTTATATAGAAGAATTCGAAAGGGCAAAAATAGAAAAATAGAGGAGTTTTTATGGAAAGAGTTATTTCGTTTGTTGGACTTTTAGTCATGATTGGAATCGCTTTTCTTCTCAGTAAGAAGAAAAAGCAAGTGAATTGGAAAACCGTTGCCATGGGGGTTTTGCTTCAAGTTATTTTCGGTTTGATTATTTTAAAGACAGCGCCAGGGCGTCTTGTTTTTACCTACGCTAAGGATTTCTTTACGCAAATTCTTGCCTATACTAATGCCGGTTCTTCCTTTGTTTTCGGTGGTCTTATCGATACAGGAAAAGTGGGATTTGTTTTTGCGACAATGGTGCTTCCTACCATTATCTTCATGGGTGCTTTAATGGCCGTGCTTTACCACTTGGGCATTATGCAAAAAGTGGTTTCTGTTATTGCTCGTCTTATGATGAAAGTCATGGGAACAAGTGGTGCTGAAAGTTTAGCTTGTGCTGCCAACATCTTTATTGGTCAGACAGAAGCTCCTTTAGTTATTCGTCCTTATGTAAATGATATGACAAAATCAGAGCTTCTGGCTTTGATGACCGGAGGGATGGCCACTGTTGCTGGCGGTGTTCTTGCTGCTTACGTGGGAATGGGAATTGATGCAGGTCACTTGCTTTCTGCTTCGGTTATGGCCGCACCTGCCGCCCTTTTACTTTCTAAAGTGATGCTTCCTGAAACAGAAGATTCTAAAACCGCAGGAAAAGTAAAGTTGGAACTTCCTAAAACAGCATCCAATGTCATTGAAGCTGCCGCCACTGGTGCTGCAGACGGGATGATGTTGGCCATTAACGTTGCCGCAATGTTGCTTGCCTTTATTGCTTTGATTGCTATGTTCAACGGAATTCTTTCTTGGGTCGGTGGCTTTTTTGGTTATTCGCAATTGAGCTTTGAACTCATCTGTGGATATGTCTTTTCTCCTATTGCATTTTTGATCGGGGTGCCTTGGTCTGATGTGGTGACAGTGGGAAGTTTGATCGGAAAGAAAATTGTTCTCAATGAATTTGTAGCCTATACATCTTTACATGAAATGATGGCCAATATGAGTCCTCGCGCTATTACCCTTTCTACTTATGTACTTTGTGGTTTTGCTAACTTCTCATCAATTGCCATTCAAATTGGTGGGATTGGGACATTGGCTCCAGGACGTCGTAAAGAATTGGCTCAGTTGGGTCTTTATGCCCTTGTGGGTGGGACGCTCGCGGGATGTATGACTGCTTGTATTGCCGGTATTTTCATCTAATTTAAGAGAGGCCAGCAATGGGAAAAGAATTAATTATTAATCAGACCCACACTGAGCAAAGAGTGGCATTGATCGAGAACGGTGAAATTCTCGATCACCTCATTGAACGTGGAAGTGCTGATGAAAATTCTCCTCGCGTGGGGAATATTTATAAGGGAAAGGTTGTGCGTGTGCTTCCAGGCATGCAATCTGCCTTTGTCGACATTGGCTATGAGCGAGCCGCTTTTTTATATGTGGATGATGCTTATCTTCCAACTTTGGATGAGCAGCGTGAAATCATGGAAAAGTGCAAGCAGCATCAAGAGGAAAGTGCAGAAAAAATGGGGCAGTTGATTCCTGATGAGCTTAGTACTTTGCAAGAAGCTGTCGATATGAAGTTTCGCCCTGATGTAAAAATCGAAAGTTTTTTGAGGGAAGGCGATGAAATTCTCGTGCAAGTTGCCAAGGAACCGATTTCGACAAAAGGTCCAAGAGTCACTCGTCAAGTGACCTTAGCAGGACGCCATATTGTATTTATGCCCTTGATTGAGCATACAGGTGTTTCTCGCCGTATTGATGATGAAGAAGAGAGAGATCGTCTAAAGCAAATTCTCGATTCGATTCGCACTGAAGGCGTTGGTATTATTGCACGTACAGTGGCTGAGGGGCAAAGCTATAAAGTCTTGAAGTCTGATTACAATATGCTGGTTAAGCTTTGGAAAGAAGTTCAACAAAAGGGAGAAGACTGCAAAGCTCCTTGTGAAGTTTTTAGGGATTTGAACTTTGTGCAAAGGGCCCTGCGCGACATTACTGATGAAGAGGTAAAGAAAATTGTCGTCGACAGTAAATCCACCCAAAAGATCATTGAAAAATTTATGGATCGCTATTTGTCTGGAATTGAGGCGAAGGTCGAGTTTTACAATGGTGATGCACCTATTTTTGAACAATATGGCATTGATATTGAAATCGAAAGAGCTCTTTCCAATAAGGTTTTTCTAAAGTCTGGCGGTTCCATTAATATTGATCAAACAGAAGCTCTTGTTTCCATTGATGTGAATACCGGTAAATTTGTGGGTAAGCGCACATTAGAAGAGACGATTCTCAAAACGAATCTCGAGGCCGTAAAAGAAATTGCCTATCAGTTGCGTTTACGTAACTGTGGAGGAATTATCATTATCGACTTCATTGATATGGAGAAGGAAGAGCACCGCGATCAAGTGTATCAGGCACTATTAGAGGCTTTGAAAAAGGATCGCTCTAAGACAAACGTTCTTCCGATTTCGGGTCTTGGACTTGTTGAAATGACCCGCAAAAGAACGCGTGATACTTTGACGCGGATTATGTGTACTACTTGTCCTTATTGTGAAGGAACGGGAAGGGTCAAGTCTGTTGAGACGGTTAGCTATGAGATCATTCGCAAGATTATGAATCTTCTTCCTAAAACTAAGCGCAGTAAAATTTCTATTTTTTCTCATCCTGAGGTAAGTGCGAAATTATCGACTGATGATATTGGCTTTTTAGAGACTCTCGAATTGACGTTTTCTAAGACGATTAGTATCCGCGCCGACAACAATTACCATATTGAGCAATACGAAATTTTTTAAAAAAGGGAGGCTTTAAAACCTCCCTTTTTTTTTATGATCTACTCAAACAGAGGTAAAAATTCTCCATTGTGAGTGACTTGGTGATTGAATTCGATGAATTTAATGTAATGTCCTAAATCTTTTTCTAAAATCTTTTTCACAATATGTTCTTTGAAGACATAGTTGGGATTTAGCTTAATTTTTAAAGCGCGAGATGTTTTTTCATAATAGTCAATAAAGGGGCTTTCGTTATTTTGGTAGAGTTCCTCTAGTTGAGCTTCAATGAATTCTAAATCTTTGGCGTAAATATACAGTTCACCAGGAATGACTCTGTCGCAGGGATAGCTATTTTGGTGATTGGAGAAGATATCTTTGAGTTCAAGTTGTCCATTTTTCAGCTTGGCCGTTCCGCAAAAGGACTCTTCTTGAAAATTAGGAACAGAAAAAACAAATTCAAAGCCACTTGTCGTGCAGAAAAGTCCCATTTGAATTTGTGAAGTATCAAAATCGTTCTTTCCTAGTTTTTCTAGCCTTTCTTGCAGTGATTGGTAGAAATGAGTCGAAGTTTCTGACCAGGAGAAATCCTCTACTTCCTTAGTATTGAGACTCACAACGCGCCAATAGTCAGAGAACTCTTGCTTGATCCAGCAAGAACTATTGTTCAGTTCAATGATTTCTCCTGCCAAAATGGGGGCAGAAAAAAGAAAGACAAGCATAAGGTAGATTATTTTCGTCAACTTCATAAACTCTTTATCGGAGTTCTTTAGTCGGACTTTAGCTTGAATCAAGAGAAAATATAGAATCTAATAATTACAGATGTTTATATCATAAAAAGGACGACCATTTAGGTCGTCCCGTGTGAGATTATGCTTTCTGTTCAATAAGTTTGTCTTTTATTGGCAGGCCCAAGACTGGCCGGCATAGTGGCAGTCATTTACCATTTTTGATTTTCCTGAGCAGCAGGTATTGCAGCGATCAAAAGCTTTTCCGCCGGCATCGCCAGGAATAAATTTACAGGCATAGCCTGATTCAATACAGTTTCTTTCTACTTTTTGAGTACAGGTGTAGTTATAGCCAAACCAATGATCACCGCTTTCTTCAGCTTCTTTAGAGCAGCAAGTTTTGCAAACATTATAGCTTTCACTACCTGCACCCGAGTCACCTTGAAAAAAACCACATTTTTCACCGGCCGGAATACAAGAGAGATTAGCAAAAGCATTGAGACTTAATAAAATTCCAAGTAAAAGCATGAGTTTTTTCATTTGTCCTCCAAAGTAGATTAGAAATTTTGCGTGCAAACTAACTCATTTTCTTTTTTAGTGATACCCTTTTTGTGAGCAGTGCATTATTTTCAGGGTTTGCGCTTTACAAATGCTTTAAATATGGTATTTTCCTCCCCAGATTCATTTTAAATAGAGTTCTCGCTTCATTCGTGAATTGGAATTGAAGCTTAATGTATAACCCAGGAGGAAAATCTATGATCTACGAAGCAGTAGTCATGTTGCGTCCCGAACTAGCTGAGGATGCGCAAAAAGAAATCAAAGAAATGGTTCAAGAGACAATCTCATCTTTCGAAGGTGAAAGCCTTATTAATGATGATTGGGGTGTTAAATCTCTTGCCCAAGCAACAGAAACAGGTCTTTCTAAAGGTCATTTCTTTTACGTTATGTATCGTGCCAATGCTAATTGCAATGCCGAACTTGCACGTAAAGTTAAGATTGATGAAAGAATTGACCGTCACTTGATCGTCAGCCTTGGTGAAGATCGTCACCAAGATAAATTGACTAAAGTTTACAAGCGCCCAGGTGCTTCTGCTGAAGGTGACAAAGGACGTTTTGATCTCGATAAAGAGAGAAAACTTCACGCCAAGAGAAGATCTTGCTGGTTCTCTGCTAATAAAACTAGCCCAGATTGGAAAGATCCTTCAACTTATGCATGGCTTGTAAATGAATTTGGGAAAATTTCACCAGCAAGAGTAACTGGTCTAACTCCTAAGTTTCAAAGAAAAGCAACAGAAGCAATCAAAAGAGGTCGTTGTATGGGATTCATCAGCTACCTTTCTAATAGGATTGCTCGCTAGTTGAGCGTGGATTAATAAGTTATGGAATCTGTGGTTAAACCTCGCACATTAGAAGAAAGATTTGGACAAGCAAAAATGTTTTTGTTTGCCTTTCTTGCTCTTTTGCTTTCGATGAGTTTTTTCATGGCCGTTTTTTCTCCTCTTGCGATGGGACTGGTTTTTATCATTTATGGTAAAAAGAAAGGTTTACTCATGGCATTGGCGACTTTAATTGTCATGACCATTGTTTCTTTAACTTGGCTACAGTCATCAGGATTTATTTTTGTGCATATTGGTGCCTTGGTGTTTGCCTACTTTATTGGCGATACCATTTTGAGCAATCTTCACCCAATCAAAGGGATTATGAAGGCAGGAGCTTACATCCTTCTTGCTCTAACTGTTGTCATACTTTTTTCTGTTGGAATGAGCGAAAAAAGTATTCAAGGTCAGATGATCGGGCAGGTAGAGGAATTGGCAAAACCAATTCTCAAAGAGAAGGAAAAGTTTTTAGCGCAAGGTGGGAATGAAGCCCGTCAGTTTGTGGAGCTTTTGGAAAAGCCTGAAGTTCTTGCAGAGAAGCTTTTGCGTGTTATGCCAGCATATCTTTTTGTGGGCGTCTTTTTTGTATTATGGCTCAATATGTTTCTTTTGTTGCGGGGAATTCGAGGGGTGTTGATCTTTACCGATTATCCTTATCGAGACCGTGATTTGATGGGATTTAAACTGCCAGATCTTTTAGTCTGGGGGGTTATTGCGGGATTGGCCCTTTTCTTGGGTGCCGATTATTTTGGTTTGGGAAAAAATGCAGAAACTTTAGGAATGACCGTTCTTTATTGTTTAGGCATTTTCTACTTTTTCCAAGGTGTGGGCGTTTTGATGTTCACTATGAATATCTTTCGTTTCCCAGCAATGATGAAGTCCTTTATCTTGATGTTGATGATTGTAACAATTCCGTGGTTACTTGCTGGTCTCGGTGTCTTTGACACTTGGGCCGATTTTAGAACTCTCATTCTCAAGAAAAAAATGGGAAGAGATAAAGAGAATAAAAATAATTCTGATAGTGATAAAGATTAATTTGTAAGGAGTACTTATGAAAGTGATATTGACAGAAAAAGTAAAAACCTTAGGAAATGTTGGCGAGATCGTTAACGTTTCTGAAGGATATGCAAGAAACTTCTTGATCCCTCAACAATACGCGATTTTAGCTGATGCGCGTAATACTAAAGAAGTTGAATTGGCCCAAAAACGTTTGGCCAAGAAAGTTGAAGAAGAAAAGCAAGCAGCTTTGAACACTAAGAAGACAATTGAAGGAATCACAATCAACCTTATTAAGAGAGTTGGAAGTGATGGTAAGCTTTTCGGTTCTGTAACAAATACTGAGCTTGCTAAAGTTTTAGAAAAAGAACATGGGCTTGAAATTGAGCGTCGTACAATTGTTATCGATACTCCAATCAAAGCTTGTGGTAACTTCGAAACAAAAGTGAAGCTTTTTGTTGGTGTTGATGCTGTTTTGAAAGTTGCTGTGCAAATGGATGAGAAGCAAAAAGAAGAAATGAAACTTCTTCAAGCTCAAGCTTCTAAGAAAAAAGCTCAAGCGAAAGCTGAAGCAGAAGAGAAAAAAGAAGAAGAGACAACTGAAGAAGCTCAAGCTTAATTTGTTTTTTTTATAGGGCCCACGTCATGTGGGTCCTTTTTTTTTGGGTAGGCATGCATATAGTAAGGCTGATCTTTCCTATTTTGATTATTCTTCTCGATCAAATTTCAAAATTTTGGATTGTGTCTCATACTGTCTCTTTAGATTCTTTCTGGGGGGGAATTTCTTTTCGGCCAAACTTTGGCTTTGCATCTTCCTTCTTTACGGAAGCAGATGTCCTTTTAAAGTTATGTATCGTGTTATCTTTTTTCGCTCTTATGTTGGCCATTGTTTACCTCATCAATACTTTCTTTTTGACTAATAAACTCTTTTCGGGTCTTCGCCTTTCCCTGTGGTGTGTGATCGCAAGTATTGCTGGAAACCTAATTGACAAGATTCAGCTGGGATATGCGGTGGATTTTTTATATTTGAATGTTCCCTTTTTAAGAAATGCTATCTTTAACATTGCAGATATCTTTCTTGTTGCTTCTGTTTTGGTTTGTGTTTTTTGGGTGGCGAAGTATCACAAGCTTCTCTGGTATGATAACGATCGCAGAAGAGTCAAGCTTATTGATCGAGTATTTCAGATAAAATTTACCCTTTATATTGTCAGTTTTACGGTGCTTCTTGGCTTTCTTTTCGGCAGTTTGGGGCTGTCATTTCTTTTGAACTCCAACTCTGATGCGATTTGGACTTATATCCTGATGTTTTCTCTATATATGATTATGATTAGCTTTCTTTCATTACTTTTGGGGCTTATTCTTTCTTTTAGGATCGTCGGTCCACTTAAGGCCTTAAGTAATTTCATTGATACTTTAGAGGGGGGAGAAAAAGAAATCTCCTTCACTTTGCGTAAAGGAGATTTGTTACAAGGGTCTCTTAAAAAGATTGCTCAGAAAGTTAAAGTTTTGATTTTAGGGCGCTAATACTGAGTTTTCTTTTAAAAGCTGCATTTCTTTGAGCTAGGGCTGCCACTGGCATACATATTCATAAGACGATCAAAAGTTTCATTTTCGTACACATTGGCATCGCTGGTGTATCCCACAACGAAGTGAGTGTCTTCTCTATCCCCAAAGTATACGTTCTTTTTAAGAAGTCCCGATAAATTATTTGATTTAAGAATCGCGGAACTTGCTTCTGCTCCAGTTCTGCCAAATTCAGGGAGTTTCTCTTCCCAATTGCCTGAGGTCGAATTAACGATTCTCCAGTATCCATCAGTAGATAAAACTGCGGCAACTTGATGACCATCCATGTTGCCTTCTTTTCTTGCTAGTCCTTTGACAGGGCATTTTTCTTTGTAGTTATCCCATTTCACAGTATACAGGTAGACGGTTTTGAAGTTGTATCCTTTTAGCAAATGATTATAAACTTTGGCCATTCCGGTACAGCCAGTCATTTGGCCCACTTTATATTGCATAATTACATCAGAGGGAAGATGGAAAAAGAAATTTTTTGCTACCCAGAGCCTGCCAGCTGCCGTTTTCAACTGTACTGCATAGCTAGTCTTCATATAGTTTTGGTAGAATTGATATTCATTGCTGTTTGGGGATAACTTGTGAAAAACATCCCACTGGGGATAAGCTGCTGGATTTATTTTTATTTCCTCGTAAATGCTATCTGAAAGATTGTCACAATAAGATTTGCGTTGAGAGTCTGTTGGAGACATATTCAGGTCTGTACCACAGGCAATCAAGTAGCTCATTGACTGCCGATCAAATCTTTTTGAATCGACCCCAAGCTTGGCTGGGTTTCTCATTTTGTCGAGAAGGTAATAAGCCGCATAATTTGATATGGGTTTTGCGGTATTCAAATTATAGTTCAGAAACAAAAACATTGATGTTGTCAGAAGGACGCATAGGGTAGTTATAGCAAGAACTTTCTTTTTGTTTTTGAAATTCATGAGTAACGCCTTTGTTATTATTAAAGTTGATGGTTTAAAGATGTCTATATTTCTCAATTATATTGTCGGATCTTTTATTTTTTTATTTAATTATGGGTGAATAAGTTAACCACCTAAATTTACAACAGAATATTCTGCTTTGGTCGATTGTTAGGTGCCTTAAAAATTTGTCAATGATTGATCAATTTTTAGACGGCCGTTAGGCTTGGTGAATAAATTGATCTTAAACCTGAGTAATTTCACATCGTAACTTCCTAATAATACACATGTTGTTTTGGGACCTTCTGGCACGTTTCTTGCTTCATCTGTTCCTAAGACAGTTTTATGGCCAGGAGAAGCTAATGAGGCTTTTCTTTTTGTGCGGTTTTGCCCCTATGTTGATGTGCACCTCCTATGAAAGGGAGTTTTGTACGATTGTGGGCAAGATGGACATTAAGGGAGAAAAAATGGGAGGTGCTTTTAGCGCTTTCCAACAATTTGCAGTGATGAATGTAGAGCGACGGTGTTTGACTCTTGATGGAAAACTATCCATCAGTGAGTCGGGGAAGGCCTATAAATTATGATCTGCAGAGTTGTGCTCATCAGACAATTCCTGGAAGTATGCATTGTATTGTGGAGAAAAGGATATATGACCAATAACAATTTGAAATTCAAGGATGAAATTTCCTAAAACCCAGTAAGGAGGTATTTATGAGAAAACTTTTATTAACCTTTTTCCTGCTGATTTTTGCAGGCTTGAGTTTAGCTGCTGATGATGTTCGTTTAAGTGATATCTCTACCCAAATTTCAAATTTGGGGAAAGTTTATTTGTATGCAAATACTTGGGTGGGAGAAAAAAGAATTGCCACAGGTCATTTAAATGTTGGAACAGATGGCGCAGGGGATTTGACTGGTTTTCAATTTAAAGTTTCAGTTTTAGGTATTGGTATTGACGAGATCTTTACTTATTCCGATCTTGAGAACAGCGATTCGCGCACCTATTATGCAGATAAGGGGATGACGAAGCATTTACTGACCTTGAAGGCCTATGGATATACTTTTACACCTTCTGGGGGGATTATTTCCATTAGCTATGATGAAGTGGGCAAGGGACGCGTGAAAAAGCAATTGAAACTTGATCTCAAGCGAAAAGGGGAAAAATTATTGGTTCTTGAAAATGGCAAATATGTGCCCTTTTCCAATTTGAAAATTGTAGGTTCTTTTGCTGGCGAGACGAAAGGGCAAATGTATAAAGCGAGTTTCTACTAAAAGATAATAGAGGAGAGGCCTTCAAGCGGCTTCTCCTTTTTTATTTAATTTCTACCAGTTACATGTAAGTCTTTTATAATTGACTAAGCCATTCATTGAACGATAGACATAAGCACGAAAAATTTAGGAGTGTGAATGTCTAAGGAAATGCCTCGAGATCTCATCTCAGAAAGGGCCCTTTTAGGTTGTCTTGTTCTAGATGGAAGTGCCTTTGATGAAATTATGGACTTGTCTCTTGTGCAAGAGGATTTTTTTCATCCCCAGTATGGAATTATTTTTAATGCGATTCGCGAGTTGCACTTTGCTTCGAGTCCAATTGATTTTGTGACCTTAAGTGCCAAACTGAATGATCAAGGCAAAATTGATCAAATCGGTGGGCAAGAAGCTTTACTTGCTTTGACAGAAGAGCAGGCATCTTCCGTTAATATTTATCACTATGGGAAGTCTATTAAAGATAAAGCGATCTTGCGCGATATCGTCAAAACGGCCGCTCAGGTGATGGATGAGGGAATGCAATTTAAAGGGGAGATGGAAGAATTTATCAACAAAGTTGAATCTAAATTTTTTCGCTTAACCAGTGAAACGAAACGCGGTGGTTTACGCAATATCAAAGAATTTTTGGCCGTCAATTTACGGCAGTTAGAAGATGAGCGACGTAAAAAAGGCGAGGCGCAGGGGCTTCCTACTGGCTTTCATGATTTAGACAAAAAATTGATGGGGCTTCAACCCGGTCAACTCGTGGTTTTGGCGGCCCGTCCGGCCATGGGAAAAACCTCTCTTGCATTAAATTTGGCGGTGAATGCCGCTTCCGCTACAGGCTTGCCGGTTGCTATTTATTCATTGGAGATGTTGGCCCCAGAACTTTCGATGAGAGTTCTTTCATCGGAAGCAGGGGTTGATGCAGGACGATTGCGTTCCAAAAGTTTTTTAGATACGGATCTTCGCAACATTGCTAAAGCGGTGCAGACTCTTTCTGACCTTCCTTTAGTGATCAATGATGCCGCAGATATTACTTTGGTTGATATTAGAAGTCAGTGTCGCAAAATTAAAACAGAGCAGGGTCTAGGGTTAGTAATTATCGACTACCTTCAATTGATGCAGCCTCATACTGCGACGATATCGCGCGAACAACAGATTTCAGAAATTTCGCGGGGTCTGAAAAATTTAGCAAAAGAATTAGAGTGTCCGGTCATTGCCCTTTCACAGCTTAACCGTGGAGTTGAATCTAGGGTTGATAAGCGTCCAATGGCCAGTGACTTGAGAGAGTCTGGTGCGATTGAACAAGATGCCGACATTATTCTTATGGTTTACCGAGATGAGGTTTACTACAAAGACAGTAAGGACAAAGGGGTGGCGGAAGTTATCGTGGTTAAAAACCGTGCGGGAGAGACTGGGACATCGCGCTTGGCGTGGATTGGTTCTCAAACGAAGTTTGCCAACCTTGAGATGAGTCGCTCATACAACGCAGAACAATAATTTTCTTACATTAAAGGAAACAGTTTGACTAATATTTGGGCTTCTCGATAAGCTCTAAAAAATTGGAAAGAGGAATCAAACACACACAATATGGTTCCTCCTTCTGTAACATTGGGGAGAGTGTTATGGAAAGCTATGAGGCTAATACTTGGCCGGATTTCACAGTGAATTCAAAAAAATCTTTGTCAACGGCTTTTGCTAAAAGCGAGATTGTTTCGCGTAAATCCTTAGCAAAAATGGTTGGAGTATCAGAAAATTTTTTGAGCAGCGAATTAGGGATTGATGCTGGGGCCAGCAATTTATCACTAGATGAGCTCAGAATGCTCACGCTTAAATATCTAGATAAGGCGTTTGAGGTTTCTGAAATTTAATTAGCGCCAACTTCCATAGCGGCTATTGTATCCGCCGTAGGAGCCACCGTAGGGGGAACCTAAGATTTGTTCCTCCTCTCGGGCAAAGCCAATATTCATTTTGAGTTCTTTGCGAAAAAAGTCTTTCACTTCTTGTGCCGCTTTACTGCATACCTTGCTTTCTCGACCACCAAGACCTCTTTCAAACATTGCTGCTCCTGACAAGTCATAAACTTCAAATCCGCCCCCTTCAGCAGCTCTTAAATAGCCTCTTTGTACTTCTTTGAGTCCATCAGGAATAATGCGGTTATAGAGATCTCTTTCTCCTGGAGTTGTTTCAAAAAATTGATAAATGCCTTTATTAATAAAGCAGTGAGAACTGTCTTTAGATGGGTCTCTCCAACTTGTCATAAAAAGGAGTTGTTTGCCTGTCTTTTCATCTTCCACAATGGCAAAAGCTCTTTTCCAGCTCGTGACTTCCTTAAAAAATTCCTTGGTTTTTACAACATAAACGGTATCTGTATAGCTTTTATCGGGGACTTCTAGTTTGGTATCCTGAGCATTTTCTAGCAATTGGCTTCTTTTGAGCAACATATCATCGCAAGTAAAGCCGCTCAAATTCCATACAACGAGTAGGGATAAAATCAAAATTAAACGCATCGTTATTCCTATTAAATTGAATTCACGGAAAGGCATTGAGACTTCTTCCTTTCCCTTTTTCTTTTCGGATAATTTGTGTTTTTATTGAGTTCTATGGAAAAAATTGTGGGCGTGGTTGAGCGCATAACCTTTCAAAATGAAGAAAATGGTTGGACAGTTCTTAAGGCTTCGTTAAAGGGATCTGTCGCCGGAGAGCTAGACACCATTCTTTTGCATCAAGAAAAAATATTTATAGGTCAGACTATTGAATTCACTGGCGAGTGGGTGATGAATGCCCGCTTTGGTCGTCAGTTTAAGGCCATTAAGGCCCTCGAAATTCGTCCGCGAGATATTGAAGCAATCAGAAAATACCTTGGATCGGGCATGATTTATGGGGTCGGTCCCAAGATCTCAGAGCGCATTGTTAATCATTTTGGCAAAGAAACATTAGACGTTTTCGAGTCAAATATGGAGCGTTTGACTGAAGTTCATGGCATTGCTCAAAGTAAATTAGAATCGATAAAAGAGTCTTGGGAGGCCCATCGGCATGTGAGAGAATTGATGATTTTTTTGCAGGCTCACGAAATCAATGCCTTCATGGGAACAAAAATTTATAAAACTTATGGACCTAAATCACTCGATATTATTCGCGAAAACCCTTACCGCTTGGCGCGAGATGTTTATGGCATCGGTTTTTTAAGTGCAGATAAAATGGCCTTGAAATTTGGGATGGAGGCTCATGCTCCGCAACGAATAGAGGCGGCTATTTTACATAGTTTACAGACGGCCAAAGAAGATGGTCATTGTTATTTATTGCATGATCAAATAAAAGTCAGCTTGGAAGAATTGATTGGTCTTAGCGATGAGGGAAAAATTGAGCAGGCGCTGCAAGTGCTATTGGAAAATGAACTTATTCGACAGCGTAATATCAAAGAAAAAGGTCAAAGCTTTGTGGCGACCTATTTAAAAAAGACATATTTTGAAGAACTAATGAGTGCGAAGCAATTGGCCATATTGCTCGAAGCTTCTCCTATTGTTGAACAAGCAAGAGTTAAAAGTTGGCTGGAGCGTTTTAATCAAACACGTCCTTTTCCTTTGAGTGATGAACAAATGGGAGCAGTGGCGGCCATCGTTGGCCATGGGGTTTCTATTCTTACGGGGGGGCCAGGCTGTGGTAAAACGACAACCACTCAAGCTGTAGTCAAATTATTGTTGGCCATGAAAAAAAGAGTTTGCCTGTGTGCACCGACAGGACGGGCCGCTCAGCGCATGGGAGAGCTTATTGGTCTCAAGGCTTCTACCATCCATCGTTTGCTTGTTTGGGAACCGCGTAGTTTTTCTTTTCAAAAAAATGAAGAAGAGCCTTTAGACACTGATGTCGTTATTGTTGATGAAGTTTCGATGTTGGATATTTCTCTTTTTTACTCTCTGCTGAGGGCCATTAAGCAAGGGACTCAAGTACTGTTTATAGGAGATAAGGATCAGCTTCCTTCGGTTGGGGCAGGTAATGTTTTGGCCGATATGATTGCTTCGCAATTGATCCCTGTTTTTACTTTGACGAAAGTTTTTCGGCAAGGGCAAGAAAGTCAGATTATTGCGAATGCGCATGCCATTAATCGTGGAGAGTTTATTCAAATACCATCACCTTTTGAATTTCCTGAAAAATGGGATGAAGAAGACTGTCTATTTATTGATACTGATGAGCTGACCTCTGAGCAAATTCATTTTATTCAACGGGCCAAAAAGCATTTGGGGAAATGGGAATCAGAGGATGAACTCGACTTTTCAGATCTCAAAAGTAGTCTCAAGCTTCCCAAAAAGTTTTTGCATTTTGATTGGGAGAAATTGCATGAGGCAGATAGTGAAGTAGAGGAAATGAAGGCGATTCTAAAAAAAGTTCATCCCCATTCTTCATTGCAATACGGATTTTCGGCGAAGATGATGATTGAGAAGTTGCTCTTGGAAACAATTCCGAAGTATTTTCCTGGAAGTGAAACTCAAATATTGTCTCCTATGATTCGCGGTAGTTTAGGCTCTGCTCAGCTCAATATGTTTGTACAACAAAAATTGAATGCTCCTACACGACATAAAAAAGACTTGGAGCAGGGAGGACGAACTTTTCGTGAAGGAGATCGTGTTATTCAAAAGCGCAATAATTATGAGCTTCAAGTTTTTAATGGAGACATTGGGCGAATTAAGCGTATTGATTTGATTAATCAGAAGCTTTTTATTGATTTTTCAGATAATCGCGAAGTGGAGTATGGTCGCGAAAACTTTGCCGAATTAGATTTAGCCTATGCGATTACTATTCACAAATCACAGGGAAGCGAGTTTGATGTGGTGATTATCCCCGTGCTTACCCAGCATTTTATTATGCTCTATCGCAATCTCATTTATACGGCCTTGACTCGGGCCAAAAAGATGGCCATCTTTTTGGGGACGCGCAAAGCTTTCTTTTTTGCCCTCAAAAATATTGATAGTCGACAGCGGCAGAGCTATCTTAAGCAACTGATATCTTTTGAGAGTGCAAATCTTGCCTCATCACAGCAAAATTGAGTATAAAGGAGTAAAATACTAGTACGGGAAGGGCCCCGGAGGTATTTATGCGTCTCTTATGTATTTTCTTGTTTTTAATGTCTATGTCTTTGCAAGCCGCAGTCGAACTTTCTGCTGAATTTGGCTACGAAAAAGATGTTTACGGCGATAATGATCAGAATAAAAGTGTCACACGCTCTTATTCTGGATCTTTTGCTTGGTATCTTTTTACTCAGACGGCCATTGAAATCAATTACTCTCATGATGAAGATATTGATACTCAGCATTTTGATACACCCGTTGAATATATTGAAAATGTCGACATTACAGGTATGCAAAGTCGTATTGAAACTCAATCTTGGGGTTTTGGTTTGCGTCAGGTTATTTGGCCGAGGGCAACATCGTTTCGCCCTATGATCAGTTTTGGCTATGCCAAGCAAAAAATTATCAGCCAAAATTCTTATACATTTGATGTCTTCGGAGAAAAAATTATTCGCGATGGTAAGGAAGAACAGACTATATATAACAGTGCATTTCTTGCGTTCATTTTGCAATATCAGTTGAGCAAGTATTTTGCAATTAGTGGTTCTGCGCGAACCTCTGTTCCCGATATGCATTTTTCTCAGTGGGAACGTAGCATGAAATACACTGCGGGATTAACATTGAAATTTTAGATGAGAGTTTTTCTTTTGATATCCTTTCTTTCACTTTTTTCATCCTGCGCCAAACTTGGTTATGTTTGGGATCAAGGCTTGGGTCAATTACGCCTTATGAATCGCGCGCGTTTTAATGAAAAAGTGTTAAAGGATCCCAAAATTGCCAAAGAGTTTAAGGAGAAAATTAAAACGATAGAGAAGGCTAAAGACTATTTCTTTTCATATTTTAAAGAAAAGCCCCGCAAAATTTATCGTAAGACTGTTATCCTTGAGGGAAAGGCCGTGAGTTATCTGGTAATATCTAGTCCCAAAGATCAGATTAAGGCAGAGACTGTTTCTTTTGGGCCATTTGGCACTTATCCCTATCTGGGCTTTTTTTCTGTAGAAAAGGCTAAGGCATTTCAAAAGAGCCAAGAACAGAAGGGACTGGCAACCTATTTGCGTCCTGTTTTGGCGTATTCAACACTTGGCTATTTGGAGGATAGTATTTTGTCCTCTTTTTTCCATATGAGTGAAATTTCGATGGTCGAAATGATTTTTCACGAGCTTTTTCACACTGTCTTTTTTATTAAAGATGAAGTGGATTTAAGTGAGTCATTGGCCGTTTTGATGTCGCAAAAGCTTATGGAACAGTATCTTGATTCTATTCAAAGGGATAGATACCTCGAAGAGTTAAGAGAACAAAAGCTTATTTCTTATAATCTTGTGATGATGACTCAAAAATTAAATGAATCCTATGCTGAAAAGAAACAAGGTCCAGATGATATTTTACATTCTTTTATGAGTTCAGTTTTTTATCCTCATTTTAAAAAAGTTTGTCAGGAAGAAAAAATTAAAGAGTCTTCTTGTTGGCCTTTACAAAATGAGTTCAATAATGCGCGCTTAGCAGCTTATTTGACTTACGAAGGAAATAGTGATTTTTTGCGAACATTGTATGAAAAAAAATCTCATGGCCCTTTTGAATTTTTGGCATTGCTTAAAAAACTAAAAGCGGATTATGATGAGAAGGATTTAGACATAAGTTTTAAAGAATTCCTCAAGGAGCAATAATTGCGCCATTTCTTTCTTATTAATCAAATTTCCAAGCTCAATATAAAAAAGGATTCTTCTCTATTTATGGCCCTTTCCTTTCAAAATGAAGGAGAGGAAGTCTATTTAGTATTAGAAAATGATTTTGCCATAACAAATAATCTTTTAGCGGAAGTTACGGCCTATACTTTTTCGGGGATTTTTAAGGAAGATAGTTTTTATCTCTCTGCTTTTGTTTTGGAAAAGAAAGTCATATTGACGATGAAATCTGGAGATATTTGGCATATGCGCCTTGATCCTCCTTTTGATGAAACATATCTCGCTTATTTATGGCAGTTGCAAATTTTGGAGCAGCAAGGGGCAAGAGTACTGAATTCCCCCCGTTCAATTTTACAAAATAATGAAAAAATATTTCCTTGTTTCAATGATACAAATGCAATCGCTACTTGGGTGGGCAGAGACTTTACTGTGGCCCAACCTTTTTTGGAGAAGCTTTTAGAAGAAGGTTATTCTTCTGTCGTTTGCAAGCCTTTAAACCTATTTGCAGGGCAAGGGGTGGTTAAATTCTCTCTTAATAATAAAGAAAATCTTAAAGCATTTTGTGATGAGCAGACTTCTCCCTTTATGATTCAAGCCTTTATGAAAGAGGTGATAGAAGGAGAGAAAAGGGTTTTGTTTTGGGACAAGACATTTTTGGGGGCCATTGAAAAAATTCCTCCTCAAGGTGATTTTGTTTCCAATATCGCCCATGGTGCCAGTTTTAGAATTTGTGATCTTTTGGATGAAGAGTTGCTTAGCTGTCAAAAGATGGCAGAATTGCTTAGCGCGAGAGGGGCCAGCTTTATTGCATTTGATTTACTTGCGGGGCATATCAATGAAGCGAATTTAACTTGTCCAGGATTGTTAGTGGAAGTATCAGAGGCGCACCAGCAGAATCTAGCACGCCTTATTTTAGAGCAAATTATTTAAAATCTTGAGTGAAGTCTGTTGCTACTTGAAGTTCAATAGACCAACATTCGTTGTTCTTGATATACCAGCCGTCAGAACAGTATCCATTGTAGTCAACTCCACCATACCAAACACAGGCGGCATCGCTTCGAACATTCTTAATATCGATGAATTGTGGAGTATCTGGGTCTGTGCTTGATTCTGCGGGAATTGTAATAACTTGAGAAGTACTGCCCACTGAGATCCAGTCTGTTTGCACTGTAGAACCTTCTACCATTGTGCCGTTAAGGCGACGCACTGATGTCACAATATCGAAGCGTAGGTTTCCATAAGAACTATTGAATTTATAGCCGTAGTAATCACCTCCACAGCTTGTCGGTTGAGTGTTGACTTTAATTCTAACTTTAATAGAGCTATCCGTTTGGAAAGCATTGGCTTTGGTGCAAGTTAGCGGAATTGGCGAAGTGCAATAGTCATAAAGAGTTGACCAATAGAGATCATCATCAAGAGCTATTCCGTCATCTGCACTGCGCCCCACTTTATTAATCGTTTTACACCAAATGCGGTAGTTTGTTCCATTATCGCGATTGACTCCATCAATATCGCAATTTGGTTCCCAAGGATTATCAACAGCGATGAGATCACTGGAGTCGTCGTCATCATCGTCATCATCATCCGTGGTGGTTGTCGTTCCTGAAGTATCAGTCGTGCTCGATGCATCACTTGAAACTGTTTTTTCAATAACAGTTGTCTGCGGGGTACAAGCGGTGAGAACAAATAGCGCCAAGCAGATGATGAGCAAAAATAGATTTTTCATAAGAGAACTCCTTCTAGTTCAATTCCTATGCTTATCGGATTTTTTTTGTCTAACTTTAGGTATTTAAGAAAAAGAGGCACTTTTTATTGGCACTTTTTATTATGTAAATTGTTTTTATTTTTGAGGGGATATTTCTTGTAATTTTAATATATTGCAATGCCGGTTTTTAAGAATCCTTAACATTTGAGGGTAGAAAAAAATGCTTTATTTGTGTCTTATTGGAATTCCATTAACATAATAAGGTAAATATATTTGGAGGCACTATGAAGTTTTTAAAAACGAGATTTCAAATTTCTCTTTTTGTGTTGTTGGCCAGCAGTCTTTCTCTTGTATTAGTTATGACCTTTTCTGATCCAGGATATTCCGAGGGAGATTTAGAGTCGTTGATGGAGCAGCCTGATCCCAATAACTACCAAGGAAAAGAATGTGATCCTCAAAATCCAAGTTCTGTAAATAAATGTAAATCCCAGAGTCTGCGTTGTTCAAAATCGTCGATGACTGTTTTCACAAATCCCAAATTAGCTGAAATTACTGCTCCTATGATTAATGAAGTCCTCAAGGAAGATGCTGACTTAAAAACAGCATGGGAAGCAAGTGAGGATTATGTTTCAGATGCACCTTATAAAACAGAAAAGAAAACCTATGTAGAGCTTATCGGTATGACTTGTTCTGCGGCAGACTACGATTGTCTTGTTATACAAAATGAAGCAGTCGAACAATTTATTGGCTGGGTTGAAAATACTAAAATTCTGCCATTAAGAGTTATTGATCGCACTAATTATGAAAAAGGAAATGCGGCAAAGGATAAGCAGCGTCTTTGTAACTCTCATGCCCAATGTCCTTCCTTTAATTGCGAAGGGAGAGGCGGGAATATTACGGGAGCAAGTTGTGATGCAATTTGTTCCAATTATCATTTTGAAACGAATGTTGGAGAATACCAGGCTGCCCTTAAGCTTGAATGGATAAAATTAAAATGTGTTGATCTTGTGGTACTGCATCCTTTAGGTTCTTTATCTGGAGGTGATCAAATAACCATTCGGGCACAATTGGCGAATCCTGAGGAGCCGAAGCTAGAGTGTCTTGCTTTATTTGATGATTATTATTCTGGTTCTTCTTATAAGCATTCAGATCTTCAAGGATGGTGCTCTACTTATACATCGAGTACGAGTACTAGCGACGCTAAGGATTCAGCTTGTAACTCGATTAAGTCTAGGATTTCTAACGGAAAATTTGGCGTTTGTCGGCATGTGGGGCGTGCCTCTTATTCTTGTTCTTGTGTCACATCTGGAGAAATTTTAGCTGAGGGAGAGGTCTGTTGCGGGGGCTTAACCGTTGAAAATGGCAAATGTGTTGGTAAAATTCATGTGCCACCTGTTCCTTTTATCGATTATGAAATTGTTTGCGCAAAAGATGGAACAACAGTGGGTACTGAGGTTTGTGAAAATGGTGGTGAATTTAAAGTTCTCGTGGATTCCGGTGCTAAGAATTTTGATAATGTGAAGAATGTTTTGGGGACAATTGAAGAGGCGGATTTTAATTTTCCAATGCTCGAGCGCTATTTGGAAAACACAAATTATGTTCTCATGACAGCTGAATGGTTATTTAGTAATCAAAGTTATAATGGGGATTGTGTTGGACCTCATACCATGAAGCACTTTGGCGGAGGAAGCAGTGGTACTGATAATGCCAATATTCGTCTAGAGAAAAAAGAGGCTCTTGATTATGCAATCAAAATGGACTACGCGCGCGCTGCAATTCGCAATAATCCCGATTTAATTGATCCGGCAAAAAGTAAATTAACGATTAAACAAATTGCCAACCAGTATGGCAAAGGTAAAGATTCTTTCTTAGAAACATCAAATAACGAGGCAAAAACTCTTTATGCTTATATTAATCGCGATATTTCTCAGCCTCTGCGCGACATGCGATTCTTTGCACGTAAGTTCTATCAAAAATATTTAACAGAATTTAAAGATGATATGAGTACTATTTTAGGCGCCCTTGAAACTTGTAATAGTGCTGAAAATGCTGGAGCCAATTGTCCAACCCTTACGAGCGAGCAAGTGCACAGTCCAAAATTATTAGAGGCATATACCAACGGTTATTTTGGAGTTGGAGTCGGGGAACTAATTGCTAAAGCGGAACAAGAAAAAGCATTGATGAAGTATGAAAATGCTTATTTGGGTTATACTTTTAATGAAGAAGGTTTTCCCGATTTGGTTATGAGTGGAGCTAAATATACAGGAAAAGTTGCCGCAGTTTCGAATAAAGACAAAGGATATTATTTGCAGCCACTTTTTGGATTGTCGAGTTTGTTGGCCGTTGATAGCGATATGAATTTTGAGATTGATGAGGATGAAATTCCAACTTTTGCGGGGATTGATGCTGATGATCAGATTGAGGGCAAGGGCTTTCGTTATTTGGGGGAAGGCAGTGATTGTAAAAATGGCTGGATTTCGCCCAAGCGTTGTTCCGACTATCGAGGAGATGAGGGAAAAGATAATACGCGTAAGGATAATCTAATGGGTGTTTTTCACCTCAATTATCACCGCTATCGTCAAATTCGTTATGAAAAGGATTATACGCAAGATATTACGAATACGGATTATGATGAAGATGATCATATGGATGGACAAAAAATTCTGTGGTGGTGGGATGCGCGTGATTACGAATGGAAGGATAAGTTTGACTGCGCAGGTCGCAATCACAAAACAAAGGCTAAAAACTCTTGGGCCGAGCGTTACAAGGTAAAAAATGCTGCTTGTTCAAAGAATTCGGCATGGCGTTGGTTAGGCACTGGAGCGCTTTTATTGACTGCACCTGCAGGAGGGGCACTATCCTTGGCTGCAGCAGCAGGCTTTGCAGCTAGTTTTTGTGCGCTCGAGGATTGGCTAACAGATAAGCCAAAATATTTAGATCCCCCTCGCGGAAATATTAAGTCTTTTTATAATCCAGATGCTGGTATCCGACGCCGTAAGACTCTGACTATGGATAGCTGGTTAAACTATCTAATGGAGCCAAATTGTGCCGGTGGATATTTCGTTCCTCCACTAAAAGAGCAAAGAAGTGATAAGTGTGATTATGATAATTCAGTTTATGTTGAGCAGCTCGATGATAAAGGTCAGGTCACCAAATTAGTTAAATTGAATGAGGCTGAAGGTGATCACTACGCAACTAATTTGTTCTTCCTTGGAGGCTATGTTGGCCCAGATGAGGGGCAGATTATGAAAGCTTCGTTAAAGGAAAAGGAAGAAAGTGAAGAAGTGAGAACCGCTTTGCGCGACTACCTAAATTTTATGATTGTTCAGGCGGCTAAGGACTTTATTTATTATTATTCATATAAAATAGATAAGGAAGAGCATACTGCCGATCACAAGCTTCCTGTTAAGCATGACCGAAAAGGACAATTTTTTAAGACCATTCAATCTGCGGTTGTTGAGTTGCAATACTTTTTCTTGCAAATGCAAAGAGCTCGAATTGGTCGAATAAATCATTACTTGAGGGAAGCCCAAAAGTTGCTTGAGGGGCTAGAGGGAGCGGGTGATGGTATTAATGGTTATGATCTTGACTTGTCTGATGCCAATAAATATGAAATGGAAAATTCTGGATCGACTGATTACAATGGAAATGCGAACATAAATACCAATCGAAATGGTAGTGGCAACCGTAAAAGTGTAAGACTACCAACTTGGAGTCCTGGTTCATTTACTGTTGGAGGAGCAACGACAGGGGATGGAACAGGCAGTACAACTGGTTCTAGCAGTTATACTGAATTAGCTACAACCGCAATTAATGATAACTTGGCATCGTTGCGTCGTTTTAAAAAGGCGGCTCAAAAGGAGCGCGACGAGGCGGTTAAGTTAGGAGCGAAAGAAGATAGCTTTACTCATCTAAAGTCTGCAATGAATAATTTTCCATCTGCCGCAGCTCTGCGCAAAGCAACGAGTCAAGGTTTGGCGGGAATGAAAGGTCTTATGTCATCGGAAAGTACTGGTTCTGACTCCAAGTCTAGTACCAAAAATCAGTCTTATGCAGGAGGAGGGAAGTCATCATCTTATAATTTTTCTTCGAATTTAGGACGAGGAAAGAAATCAAGTTATGGCTCTAAATCATCTAGTTCATCTGATTATAGTAGCAGTGGCTCAGACTATTCTGGAATGTCTGAAAGTGAACGATCTGATGTCTTAGACAATATTGGAGATAAAAAATATGCGTCTGGGGCAGGAGATAGCATTTGGGTGCAGGTAACGAATGCATACTTTAGAAGTTATAATCGCGTTCTGACCCGTAAGAATGGAAAGCCTGTTGAAAAAGTTTATAAAGAAGAGGACAAAAAGGCGGAAGGACGCAATTTGATGAATTCTTTTGATATTTCAGAATAAAGTATGAGTTTTAAATTACAATCTAAGTTTAAGCCGACAGGCGATCAACCTCAGGCCATCGAACAAATTGTCGATGGCCTTTTACATAAGGCAGCTAAGCAAGTTTTACTCGGAGTAACGGGATCTGGAAAAACATTTTCCATGGCCAATGTTATTCAGCGCCTGGGAAAGAAAACTCTGATTTTGGCACACAATAAGACTCTTGCTGCTCAACTTTTTGCAGAATTTCAGGAGTTTTTTCCAGAAAACGCAGTGGAGTATTTTGTCTCCTACTACGATTACTATCAACCAGAAGCCTATATTGCAGGCTCAGATACTTATATCGAAAAAGATGCGGCCATCAATGATGAAATTGATCGTTTAAGGCATCGTGCGACTCAGGCTTTATTGGAGCGTGATGATGTCATTGTGGTGGCTTCTGTCAGCTGTATTTATGGAATTGGCTCTCCCGAAGAATATAAAAAACAAAAACTAGAGCTTTTTACTGGTGATGAGTGGGAAAGGGATGATCTTTTAAAGGCATTAGTTGCCATTCAATATCAGCGTAACGATATGGAATTTGCGCGAGGAACTTTTCGCGTAAGAGGTGATGTGGTTGACATTTTTCCGCCGCATGAAGATTCTCAGGTGGTGCGTTTAGAATTTTTTGGTGATGAACTTGAATCTATTTCAATTGTTGACCCATTGAGAGGAAAGGTTCTGCAAAAATTAACTAAAGTAACGATCTATCCCAAGTCTCACTATGTGGTAGGGGAAGAGAGGTTGGAAGCTGCCCTTAAAAGCATCCAAATTGAGCTTAGAGAGCGTTTGCAAGAGCTCAAGGAGCAAGACAAGCTGG
This sequence comes from Bacteriovoracaceae bacterium, assembly GCA_003245675.1. Lineage (GTDB taxonomy): Bacteria > Bdellovibrionota > Bacteriovoracia > Bacteriovoracales > Bacteriovoracaceae > SZUA-425. The sequence continues at coordinate 31,406 of QKCN01000092.1, forward strand.
TCGAAGCTCAACGCTTAGAGCAAAGAACGATGCATGATTTGGAGATGCTGGAAGAGGTAGGATATTGCTCGGGTATTGAAAATTATTCGCGGCATTTTACGCAAAGTGCGATTGGTGAACCTCCTCCCACTTTGATTGATTTTTTTGGAGATGACTTTTTATTGATTATAGATGAGTCACATATCACAGTCCCGCAGGTTGGGGCCATGTATAAAGGCGATCGTTCACGCAAGGAATCTTTGGTTAATCATGGTTTTCGCTTGCCTTGTGCTCTCGATAATCGTCCCTTGAAATTTTCCGAATTTGAGAAGAAATTGGACAAGATCGTCTTTGTTTCTGCGACCCCAGCAGATTATGAATTAACACAGGTTCAAGGTGAGGTGGTTGAGCAATTGATTCGCCCTACTGGACTACTCGACCCAGAAGTCGAGTTGCGCGATGCCGAAAATCAAGTTGAGAATTTGAGCAGTGAAATTAGAAAAGTTGTGACGAATGGAGGAAGAGTTCTTGTCACCGTCTTAACCAAGAAACTTGCTGAAAAACTAACCGCATATTATACCGAATTGGGTATAAAAGTTCGCTATCTGCATTCTGATGTCAAAACCATCGAGCGTATTGAAATCATCAATGCCTTGCGACGAGGTGAATTTGATGTCTTAGTGGGTATTAATCTCTTGCGAGAAGGCTTAGATATTCCTGAAATTCAGTTGGTGGCCATTCTCGATGCGGATAAAGAAGGCTTTTTGCGATCAACTCGTTCTTTGATTCAGACAATTGGACGCGCCGCGCGTAATAGTTTGGGAAGAGTTATCCTTTACGCCTATCAAACAACCAAAAGTATGCAGGCGGCACTTGATGAAACGAGCAGGCGCCGAGCATATCAAGAAGAGTACAATGAGAGAAATGGAATTACTCCTCAAACAGTGGTTAAAGACATTAAAGAGGGAGTGATCAGTCTTCTCAAGAAAAAAGAAGACAAGAAAAAGAAACTCAAAGATATTTACAGCGCCAGTCAGAGTTTGAAAGAGTTGTCTGAAGAGTTAAGGCTTGCTAAGCACAAAATGCAGGAAGCAGCGGCAGAATTGAATTTCGAAGAGGCGCTAATTCAGCGAGATCGCGTTCACGAATTGACTAAAATGATCATGGACTTGTCGGGGGACTAGGAGAACTCTATAATGGAACTTTGAGATTAAGGAGTTTCATATGAGATCTTTTCTTTTTTTGTCATTTTTTACTTTGTCTTTTTCGTTTGCCACTTGGGCCCAAGAAGTTTCCGAGGCTTTTTTGATTGATGTTTTTGACAAAAGTATCAAAGTTGTTGCTCCTCAAGGAAAATCTAAAAAAATTGCCGTAATTATCAAAAATCAAACACTGAGTGCATTGCGCGCTAAACTCATTTCTGATGATGGTCTATATTTGAAAATGATGAACCTTGCTCCGCGAAAAGAATTGAGCTTGGAAATTGAAATTAAAGACAAGGAGCGTTATTTCTTTGTTCCACTAGCTCCTCCCATTCAAGAGGTTGAGTTGCAGTGGGGCAAGAAGACCTATGAAGTACCCTCTTTGCCCAGCCCTTGATTTTTTCAAGGGGGCCTTTTATACTCTTCCTAGTTATTTTAGGAGTGTACTATGGATTTTCTTCCCGTGAGATTGTCGACCTTAAGGGCCAATATGGATTTTTCTTTTGATCTCTATATTAAGATGCCCCACAAATTTTTGCTATATATTCGGGAAGGAGATAGTTTGGATGGCGATCGTTTAGCCAATCTCAAAAGTAAAAAAGTTCGAAAGCTATTTATTCCCAGCAATCATGAGATAAAATACCAAGGATTCATGGATCAAATTTTGGCAGCGGCGATGGACTCTTCTTCTAATATGGAAACAGTCGATCGCGCCTCTATCGTTGTTGATACCGCAGCTAATTCTGTCGCAGATTTTCAAAAAAATCCCAATAGTGAAAAGGCATATCATTCGACCACAAAAGCAGCTAAAGGTATTATCGGTGCACTAGGAGCTGATCCAGCAGTGTTGAAGCATGTGTTTGAAATGGCCAAAGAGGAAAGCATTATTGTTCAGAGTGCAATTAATACCGCAACTCTCGTGGGAAGGCTTGCTAAGCAAGTTGGTGTTGATGCTGCAAAAATTGAAACAATGGTAACAGCCGCACTGCTACGCGATGTTGGTATTTTGAAGCTTGATGAAAAAATTCAAAATATGATATCAAAGCCCTATGATTCTTTTGCTCCTGATGCTTGGAATGAATATAAAAATCATCCTCAGCTCAGTGTAGAGCTAATGCAGGACAAGCCCTATGTGTCTCCTGATGTTATTAGCTTGATTTTAACTCATGAAGAAAAGAAATCGGGCAAAGGCTTTCCAAATAAAATCAGCAAACTCTCGCTAGAACAGGAGATTGTGGCCCTTTGCTCTGCCTACGACAGGGAAGTTACGGCACTCGGCAAGAACTCTGCAGAGGTTATCAAGACAATGATGATCGATGATTTAGGGAATTATGACCTCAAACTTTTGCAAGAACTCAAAAAAGTAGTGAAGTAGTTACTTGTAACTCGCTGAAATTGCTGGAACGCGTTTTTTTTTTTTAGTTCGTTAAGAAAATATCTCAAGAAAATTTTCCCAGCTCCGAAATGTTGTTTGTAAGCGACGGATGCTTACGTGAAAAACGACTATGGATAGCAGTATGCTAATTGGTCCTCCAGGTGGAGTTCTAAACGCTAGTAAAGCGTGAAGTCAAAATCAACTAGGAGGATTTTTATGGGTTTTAGAATTGCTACCAACGTCCCTTCTCTTTCAGCACAGAGAACTCTAGGGGCAAACAACCAATCACAATCAGACACTTTAGCGAAACTTTCTTCCGGTGAAAGAATTAACCGCGCAAGTGACGATGCCGCAGGACTTGCTATCAGTGAAAAATTGAAAGCACAAGTTCGTGGTTTGAATCAAGCGAACAGAAACGCCAACGATGCTGTTTCTATGATCCAAACTGCAGAAGGCGGTTTGAATGAAACATCTAACATTTTGGTTCGTCTTCGTGAACTAGCTGTTCAATCTGCTTCAGATACAGTTGGTGACACAGAAAGAGAATTCACTGATCGTGAATATCAAAACCTTAAAGAAGAAATTCAAAGAATTGCTCAGGTTACTGAGTTCAATGGTAAGAAACTTCTTGATGGAAAAACAGGAAACTATGATTTCCAAATCGGTATCAACAACAATGATTTCGAAGATAGAATTACTTACAAGGGTGATGTAGTTAATTCAACTCTTGAAAATCTTGGCGTTGATAGCCTTTCTGTTGGTAACAAAGCAAGTGCTCAAGAGTCTCTTGCCGTTATTGACAGCGCTATTCAAAGCGTTTCTGGACAAAGAGCAGAGCTTGGTGCGGTACAAAACCGTTTGACATCAACATCTACGAACTTACAAGTTGCAGTAGAAAACTTGTCAACAGCAAACTCTCGTATCAGAGACACTGACTATGCAGAGATGACAGCGAAAAACACAAAGATGAACATCTTAACTGCTGCTGGTACATCTGTTCTTGGTCAAGCAAACACTTCTGCACAAAATGCACTGAAGTTGATTGGATAGTAGATCCGAATATACTTTATAATTACCCGGCAGAACGCCCCTTTCAAGTAGTGAAAGGGGCGTTTCTCTTTTATGTACAGGATGTACGGTATGTCTGCGAGAGGCATGGAGCCGGAGCAGACGATGTTACACAGGATGTACAAAATCATCGAAAGATCAATTTCATTCTATGCACTTTCTCTGTGCTTTACTCCACGGTAAGGATTTGCAGTATTCAACTGAATTCTCTCAGGCAAAAAAGAAACAATGTAATGCAAAAGATCTCGAACAGAGAGCATGTAGAGGGGATGGCCTTCTTTGTCCACAATGGGAATATGGCGATATTGCCCCCAGTGCATATTTTGTAACGCATAGGAAATTGCATCATCATCTCGCAAAGTAAAAGGATCTGAGGTCATAACTTCTTTAAGCTTGAGCACATGGATGTTCGATCGCTCAGTATTAAGGCGATTGATGAAATCTCTTTCGGTAAAGATCCCTGTGATTTTCTTGTCTTTAACAACAATAATTGCTCCGATGTGATTATTTTTTAGAGTTTCCACAGCATGGGCCAGAGAGCTTTCTTCATCTAAAACAATTGCCTTGGGAAGATCAAGCTCTGCTATTGAGGAATCACAAAAAGCTTCGTTGATGCTGAGCGGAGAGTCTTCATAGATTTCATCCATCAGCTCAAGTTCCTCGGCTACTAAGTCCAACATAGTGCCTCCTTTGTTTGAATTTGTGCATACTGTCATTGTACTCTTTGCAGTAAAAAATTTAAGGAAAAAAATAACTTATTTGTCTATTTGACCAATTTTTTCAGCCAATTAGAAGATTTGTTAATCTTTTCTTATTGAGTGACAATGCGGAGGATAAATGCTTTATTTTACTCTCATTATAATGCGTGAAGGCTTATTAAAGTTCTTTTCTAACATTATCTATTTTTTTCATAAGAGGTGAGAAAATGAATGTCAGACGACCCAGTGAATTGGAAATAGTGTTGGAGCAATTGAAGAGAAATTTAGGTGGAAAATTCAAGGGAGCCTTTTTTATTCCCTTTGTCTTTCTTCTCTTTATTTTTGCGATGACTAGCTATTATACCGTAGGCCCTGATGAAGAGGCCGTTATTATCAGACTCGGTAAGTACCTTGGAACCTATTCTCCCGGACTTCACTTTAAGCTTCCTTTTGGAATTGACCGGCTCACTAAAGTAAAAACAACTCGTGTTCATCAGCTTGAATTTGGCTTCCGCACAGAAGGCTATCAAGGCGGAAGAACTTCTTATGATAGCAGTCAGTATAAAGATGAATCTTCCATGCTCACCGGCGATCTGAATGTGGCCGATGTTGAGTGGGTCGTTCATTATAAAATTTCCGATCCTTATAAGTATTTGTTTCAAACCAAGACCCCTCTTAAAAATATAAGGGATGTCGCGGAGTCCATTATGAGAAGAGTTGTGGGGGATCAATTCGTGACACAGGTTTTGACCACTGGGCGTATGGGAATTGCCATTGAAGCAAAAAGCTTAATGCAAGAAGTTCTTGATAAGTACGACATGGGCATAAACATTGTGACAGTAAAGCTTCAGGATGTGAATCCTCCTGATCTCGTGCGTCCTTCTTTTAATGAAGTCAATGCGGCGAAACAGGAGCAAGAAAAGCTCATTAATCAAGCGGAAGAAGCATATAATAAAGTCATTCCCGAAGCTCGTGGAAAGGCCAATAAGTTGGTTTCAGAGGCTGAAGGCCATGCCATGGCCGTTGTCAATCGCGCAGAAGGGGATGCTCAAAAATTTAATGCAGTTTTGCGCGAGTATAAAAAGGCGCCATCAATTACGCGTAAGAGAATTTATCTTGAAACAATGGAAGAGGTTTTTGCGCAGATTGAAAACTTTACGATTGTTGATCCGGAGATTAAAGGCTTGCTTCCCATTTATGGTGAGTCTTTAGGAACTAACACAAAGTAGGAGAAAGAGATGTTGAAAATACAAGTTGCAATTGGTGCATTTATTTTGGGACTTATTGTCTTTTGGTCTTCCTTCTTTCTTGTGCGAGAAGGGCAACAGGCTATTATTACGCAATTTGGAAAACCTGTCGGTAATCCAATTACTGCTTCCGGCCCGCATTTTAAAATGCCATTTACGCAGGAAGTTCGTTTTGTCGAAAAGAAAATTTTGTCTTGGGATGGTTATCCGAATCAAATTCCAACAAAGGACAAAAAGTATATTCATGTTGATACGACAGCTCGTTGGAAAGTAATTGATGCTTTGAAATTCATTCAAACGGTACAAAACGAAACAGGGGCCAAAGGGCGCCTTGATGCCATTTTAGATGCGGCAACTCGTGATACCATTTCAAATCACAATTTGGTTGAGGCTGTTCGTAATTCCAATACTATTTTGGAAGAACTCGCGAAGCAAAAATCAACACGCAAAAAGAATCAAGAAGAAGGGATTCAAGTTGTAGAAGAAGAATTTTCTGGAGAGATTGAAAGCATTCAGGTGGGAAGAGAGCAATTGAGCCAATTGATTGCCCAGAAAGCATCGAAAGAGCTAAAAGAATTTGGTATTGAGTTAATCGATGTGCAGTTAAAGCGTATTTCTTATGAAAAAAGTGTACAGCGCAAAGTATATGAAAGGATGATTTCTGAACGTCAAAGAATTGCAGAAAAAATTCGCTCTATTGGTAAGGGGGAAAAGGCAAAGATTGAAGGACGTCTTACTAAGGACTTGCAGCAAATTGAATCTGCTGCCTATAAAAAAGCGCAAGTTGTTCGCGGAGAAGGAGAGGCTAAGGCCGTTGCTATTTTTGCACGTGCTCTTTCTGCTGATCCTTCATTTTATGAATTCATGCGCTCTATGGAAGCTTACAAAAGTACTTTTAAGGATAAGGGACGTTTTATCTTTTCCTCATCTTCTGAGTTTTTTAAAAAATTTAAAAGGACAGAATAGGCTTTATGCAGACTGCTAATTTTGATTCAGAACATTTTATTGGGAAACTTAAAAATAAGAATCCAGAAGCCATGGAAACTCTTATTCGTTCT
>QKCN01000045.1 GCA_003245675.1 Bacteriovoracaceae bacterium
GAAAAGCTTTTGAGAGCTTATATGCCGGATCCCAATCATGTAAATATGAGTCGATCAGAATGGCTATCTTTTTCTCATCAGGAAAGGCTTGAATATTTAGAGAAGCACAGTAAAGTCCTCTTTCCTTCTGTGCGCCTAGAAGGCTTGATGGTCAAAATCTCTAAAAATGAATCTCTGCCTTTTTCCTTTTTGAAGGATGGTCATAATTATGAGATTCGCCTTGATCCTATCGACACTTACGAAGATTGGTATCGCACAGTTACTTCTATTAATGAAGAGCTAGGGGTGGGATCGATGCAAGCGGTTATTAGTTTTCCTTCGCGCTCATTTTTACATGCAGCAGGCAAAACAAGTAATCAGTTGGGCTATCTTAACTTTATAAATGAGATGGATACATTGGAAAAACTTTTTCGTGGAGCTCAACGTTATAAGAAGAATCCCAACTTATTGGTTGCTCAAAGTTTTAATCATCTTCATCTGGGACCAATGAATACAACTCGTCATAAGCACTTAGTTAAAGTGTTAGACGATTTGTCTATTGATCCTCATTTTGCTCTTCCTAAAACAACCCCCCCTTATAAATATATTGGGGGGACTTCTTTTCGACCAGATATTGCTCAGGGTATTGAGCGCATGGCGCTGGAAACAAGAGATTGTCATAAAGATTTTGAGCTATTGAATTCTCGTCTATCTCGATCCACTGAACTTGCTCAAAGAGATCTGAGTATGTTTTCGAAGGCTCAAGGTTTTTCTATTTTTGATACGAAAGCAGATTTGAAAAAACTCTCTCCTGAGGTGCGGGAAACACTTAAAAAAATATTTCCGTATAAGTTTGATAACTTTGCCTATCCTCTTAAAGACTGGAAAGTGCAGGTCGAGTTTATTGGAAAAGGGCAGAGCTTAAAGCAGGTCCAAAAAGCTCAAACAGCTTATGTCGAGAAGTTAGAAAATATCTCAGATTTGTTGAATAGAGAGATGGTTTCCATTGAGCAGGCTCAAAAAGAGGTTCAAGGCTCCATTGCGCAATTTTCAGAAGAATCTAATCTCTATCGATGGTTTTCCGAGTGGTTTGAAAAAGAAACAGGTTTAAGGCCAGCACTTTGATTAAGGATTGTGTATGAATATTGTCTCTTGGCTCACATTTCATTGCATCTTGTTTTTAATCTCTGCAAATGTCTTGGCCAATCCAGTTTGTAATAATTACCTTGAGAAAAAACTCAGTATCCCAGAAGACTATATTGTTGCACCAGTTGTCGAATCTTCTAAGGCGCCACCTCTTGTTCGGATGAGTTCGGATTTTGCGGCAAGCGCTGAATATGAAGAACTTTTAAATAATAGTCTTGAGTTCTTTTATTCTCCCTCTGGTGTTTTTGGGCATGTTTCTTTGCGTGTTGGAAAAAAATTGTATTCCTTTAATTTTATTCAAGATACTTCCATTCACGACTTTCGTATTCCTTGGAGCAATCGAAATGGTAAAAAAGGGGTTGTATTTAGCATCTCTCCTGAACGCTTGAAAGAAGTTCAAAAAGAGATTGACGAAATTTATGCAAATAGTGCCAAATACAATGTTCCGCCCTTTGACGCCTATGGAGGGAAATTAAAGATTCTTCATAAGAAAAAATTTTGGGGACTGCAAAAATATCTGGTGTATGAATCGAGAGGACCAGATAAAAGTTATGCTAACAATGGAAAAATATTTGCGAAACTTATCGAAAAAGATGGGGAGCATTTTTTAGAAGCACCTAATGGATTTCGCTGGGCCGTAGAAAAGAAAGGCGATGAGTTTTTTGTTCAGAGCTATAGTTGTGCTAGTTCCGCTATGATGATTGCTGAAAAATTTTTTGGTATTTCTTTTCCAAGAAAAACTGCTGCCGCAAAAGATTTAATAAATATTTTGGAAAAAGGTAACCTTAAGGGAACGATTCCAGACTTATTAATCGACTATTCGCCTTGACGCCTGGCGCCATCTTGAGGCGTCGCTTTGCAGCTTGCCAAATCTTACCGCCTTTTTTAATCTTGCCCTGTAGCATACAATGCGTTTGAAACTTTATTTATACTAATAACAAAAGGTGAGGTTATGACACAAGTTTCCTACAAAGACCTTGGTCTAGTGAACACAAAAGAAATGTTTAAAAAAGCAATGGATGGAAAATATGCGATTCCAGCTTACAACTTCAACAACCTTGAACAACTTCAAGCAATTGTTAATGGTTGTGTAGAATCTAATTCTCCTTTTATTTTGCAAGTTAGTTCTGGTGCGAGAAAATATGCAAATCAAACACTTCTTCGCTATTTAGCAGAAGGAGCAGTCGAGCTAATTAAAAGCATGAACTCTAATGTGAAGTTTGCACTTCATTTAGATCACGGTGATACTTTTGAACTTTGTAAATCATGTATTGATTCAGGTTTTTCTTCTGTGATGATCGATGGTTCTCATCACTCTTATGAGGAAAATATCCGTTTGACCAAACAAGTGGTTGAGTATGCGCATGAGCATGGAGTCACTGTTGAAGGTGAGTTGGGCGTTTTAGCAGGAATTGAAGATGATGTTGTGGCAGCAGAATCTGTTTATACTCATCCTGATCAAGTAGAAGATTTCGTTAAGAGAACAGGCGTTGATTCTTTGGCCATCTCTATTGGAACTTCACATGGAGCTAACAAATTCAAGCCTGAGCAATGTTCTAAAAATGCAGATGGCGTGCTTGTTCCTCCGCCACTTCGCTTTGATATTTTGGAAGAAATCGAAAAGCGTATTCCCGGTTTCCCAATCGTGCTTCACGGCGCTTCTTCAGTTCTTCCTGAGTATGTTAAAATGATTAACGAAAATGGTGGAAAACTAGATGATGCAGTGGGTATTCCTGAAGAACAATTGAGAAGAGCAGCCTCTTCTGCTGTTTGCAAAATCAATATCGATAGTGATGGTCGTTTGGCCATGACTGGCATGATTAGAAAAGTGTTTAATAATAATCCAGCAGAATTTGATCCTAGAAAATATTTAGGGCCAGCACGTGATGCGCTTGCTCAAATGATTGTTCACAAAAACAAAAATGTTTTAGGCTCAGCCGGTAAAGCTTAGTGGTTTAAATAAATTTAAGTTAATAGAAAAGGGGCGTGAAAACGCCCCTTTTTGTTGGCTTTCAACAAAGCATTGATTCCCTTTAATTGTCTGAAATTACGTAAGTTCAGTTATCTGTTTCTTTAAATTTAGAACATTCATTTAAAATGAGTGGAGAAAGCTAAACTATTGATCTTATTTCTCCGATTAGGAAAGAAGAGGATAGGTCTGGATGACTTTTCACAGATAACAAGGGAATTGTTTTGAAGCTAGGGAATCATTTCTTTCGTTCATTTTTGGCTTTGACATTGATCTTCACGCTAAGTGGGCTGGTGTCTTGCGTGCCTGGTGGAGGCGGTGAGCGTATAACAACTGCGACAAGCAGTTCTGAGGATTGTGATCCCACTGTTTCTTCTTGCCCTTCCGCTTCTAATTCCTCCGAAGAGGGCTCTTATTCTAATCCCATTGAAACAGATGTGAGCAAAGTTGAATTGCGTTTTATTGTTGATCCTGTTGACGGGACTTACGCCAAAAAAGTAACTATCCCTAAAAATTTTTCAGGAATTCTTTATATTTCTGGTCTCAATATTTCTTCACTTTTTGATCGCCATATTGGTGTTCGCTTTCGTTTTGGTCAAAGCTTGGAGCCTATTATTATGGAGGCTACTCCGGCGCGCGGATCAGGCTTAACGCCGCAAACCGATGTTTTGCTTTTGGCCCTTGATTTCAGCAACAAGCCTTTTCAAAATTTGAAGCTGCTCTATGATCTTTACGATTATTCCGATTATTCGGCTGCCGATTCTGAGCCTATTCAGGATCCTCTCGATCGTGCGCTTTTTTGCCGCGGTTTGGATTTAGCTTACGATAATACTTTTACTGATGGGTCTGGAACCTGTACTTCTTCTGATGATATTTGTAAGTATGCTTATGCCAAAGTGAGAGATAGGACTTTTATTAACGCGACGACCTTTATCCCCACTTATCCAACTCGTGCTCAAACAGATATTACGGGTACTGATTATACTGATCCTCAAGATGAATACACTCTTATTAAGTGTTTGGGAGAGCTTGATACAAGTTCTTCATTAACTGATTATTTGTACGCAGGTCCATTTTATCCTATTAATCAAGCAAACTGGGAGATTAGTCAGACGGCAATTGTTTCTGATAATGGTATTTTTCGCCGATCCAATACTTGTAGTTTGACCGCTGCTCAATATCCCTCAATTCATTGTTTAAATCTAGGAACCACTGCGGCACCTTCCTATTTTACGGGTCTGGAATCCAATCTTTTCCCGCGCTATGGAAAAACTGAATTGCGCCAAGGTGTGAGTTATTTTGGGGCAGGCACTGATCAGGCTCCCGATGTCGTTAAAACGCAGCAGACCATGACCTCTAATGATGATAGCACTTGGATGGATGGATGTAATATTCGTGCTCAACAATATGATTCCTATACTAATGAAGGAATTGGTTCTTGTAATATTTCGGCCCTTATTGAAATCGTAGAAATTGATCCCACAACTTTAAGTGTAAATAGTGTTATCGCAGGAATGGATGATGGCGGGAAATCTATCAAGCTTCAGGTGACTAGAGCGCAAGAACTCGATAATGATGGAGAAGATGTTCTTTATACTTCTTTCAAGCGCTGTGAAAATGATAGTGGCTGTGGTTCTGAAGAGTGTTGTTTTAGTAATCGTTGTTGGTCTAATAGCCTCGTTTCCATGTGTATTGGTGATTCTAATAATCAAGGAAATTATCCTATCGGTGATGAGTGCTCCAATGATCTCGATTGCTCTAGTTTTTGTTGTACTAATGGACGTTGTGCGGTTCATGATAATTCTTCTGATGATCCCGTTTTGTGTTCACATCCTACAGGATCGCAATGTATCGCCAAAGAGTGGTGCCAAAAACAAAATGTGACTCGATGTTTTATTGTGACAACAGGGGTGGATAATTTGGGGCAAACGACTTGTACGCGTCGCTGTTATACGGTGCAAGAGTTCCCTGACTGTAAAAATGGGCTTTGTACGCCTAAAGATGCACCAGTCGTTCCTAGTTTTGATCCAGATAATCCAGATTGTTCTGACGCTATTAGTCCTTCACAGATTAATTTGTATGGCGATAGTTCGGAGTAGGATTCTACTACTATTATCTTTGATTTTACTTTCTTCTTATGGGTATTGTGCTAATCCCAAAGTTTATGATTTGTCTTTTTTAGAGTCCTCTTTTTGGAAAAAGAAAGAAAAGTTATTAGTAAAAAACTATTTAGCTTCTGATTACTTACTCCGAAAGAAGGAGGACGAGATTCAAAAAGATGCGCGGTATTTTCTTAAAGCTTTTTTGGCTTATGTAAGACTGGAAGAGAGGCGTGAAAGAAAGATTAAAGGCTATGCTTTGGAGCAGTTAAGGGATATCCCTTTAGCTCTTTATTTAAAGGCAAAGGCTGATGAGATCTCAAAAAAACAGAAGAAGGATTAGCTATGCAGCAAGCACAAATTGTCGTTCCTCCTCTTACGCGAATTAATAAGTATTTAATTCTCATTTGCGCCATTTTCTTTATTCTTAATTTATTTGTGGGAATTTCCCCTTGGCTGAGCCTGCATGTTCCAGGTATTCGCTCAGGGCTTATTTTTCAAATAATAAGTTATCCTTTGATTCCTCATTCCTCTTTTGGTTTTATTTTTGATGCCCTTATTATTTGGTTTGTAGGGGCCGACATCGAAAGTCGTTTTGGTGGGAAAAATTATTTTCTTTTCCTTATCTTTTCTATTTTGTTACCAGCCTGTGTTTATTTATTGGGTTCTTGGCTTTTCTATGGCGGGATGAGTGCACCTTTGGTTGGTTTGACGGGGATTAGTTATGCTTTACTTTTAGCCTATGGCGTTATTTTTTCAGAACGAATTTTAACTTTTATGCTTATCTTTCCTATGAAAGCAAAGTACTTTTGTTTATCCCTTGCCGCCATGCAGCTATTAATTGGTTTAACGGCCATAAAAACTAGCTCTTTTATGGTTATTTTAGCCCCTCTTTCTAATATGCTTTTTGCATTTTTGTTTTTAAGGAAGTTTACCCAAAAGGGGCCCTCCATGTTAAAGAAGTGGAGTAAGAACCGCAAAAAGCAAAAATTTAAGGTTATTGACGGTGAAGGTGATCCTAAGTATTGGCAATAAGTTATTTTTGGTTTAAAAAGGGAGAACTCAAAAATTATTGAAGGGGGATTCCTTGGAACTAAAAATTGCTTTGCAAGACAAAAAATTTGATCTTCGTATTCGCGACCGCGTTATTGCAGAAGGAAAATTATCAAAAGAAGAAGCTGATTCTTTTGAAGCAGGATTAGAAGATTCTGAGTTTAATGTTTCTTTCGTTGAAGATGATAGCAAAGAAAGCAGAACTCAATTCGAGTAGCCTACAATTCTAAATCTCTAAGATAAAAATTAAGATAGAACAAAAGTAGAGAAGAAAAGTTTTTTGACAGCTTTTCTTCTCACGCGTTCATTGAAGCCATCAATAATTCTCTTTTCTAACAGAATTTTTCCGGAGACGGATGTTAACTCATCTTCTTCCATATCTCCCACGATGTCGATGATGACATCTCGAAGTATAGACTCATTGTCCTTGATAAAACTAATGTCTTCCATGCCAAAGGGAAGGAGGTTTACTTGAATATCTAAAAAGCGCAATTTGTTGCGATTGGAATAAAGATTGATTGTCATCTTTTTGATTTCAACGGGCGGAACTTGGGTCCTTGAACGCGCTTCTTGTTTAAGGTTTTGAAATTCTTCTGCATTTTGAGGGAGGGGACGTTTAAAAAAGAAAGCCCCATAGGCAAAAACACCAGCACACCCTAAAGCGACGAGTGCATTGAGAAGAGCAAGAATACCTGAACCTGAGAAAAGTGCTTTCATGTAAGTATTCTAAACCCAAGCCAGATTCTTGTCTACTAAAGTATATAGTGATAGAAATGGTCCACTACAAAATTCAACAAAGCGCATCAAAAAAAGGATGAAAAAGTGAAATTCAGTAATCGTGTGTTATGTATGCAGGCGTCTCCTATTCGAAAACTTATGCCCTATGCAAATAAGGCGAAGGCTGCAGGAGTGAAAGTATATCATCTTAATATTGGTCAACCCGATATTAAAACTCCAGAAGTGATGATGGATGCCATCAGAAAAGTTGATATGGCCGTGTTGCCTTATGGACCCAGTGAAGGTCTTCCTGAATATCGCAATGCTCTTCCTGCTTATTATGCAAAATATGGAATTAATATTGAAGCAGATGACATTCTTGTTACGACGGCAGGCAGTGAAGCGATTATTTTTGCAATGATGAGTATTTGCGATGCTGGCGATGAAGTCATTATTCCAGAGCCTTTCTATACCAACTACAATGGCTTTGCTGATATGTGTGGAGTGAAAGTTGTTTCAGTTACCAGCCGTGTTGAAAATGGTTTTGCTCTTCCATCTTTAGCTGAAATTGAAGCTAAAATTACTGGTAGAACCAAGGCAATATTTATTTGTAATCCTGGAAATCCTACTGGAGCAGTTTATTCCCGTGAAGAACTACAAGGTTTAGCAAATCTTGTAAAAAAACATGATCTTTACCTTTTAGGAGATGAAGTTTATCGCGAGTTTGTCTATGAAGGTGAACATTCTTCAGTGCTTGATTTTCCTGAAATTTCCGAGCATGCCATTGTGGTAGATAGCGTTTCTAAGCGCTATAGTGCTTGTGGTGCGCGTATTGGTTGTTTGATTTCTAAAAATAGAGAGCTTCTCAAGCATATGCTCAAAATGGCGCAAGCTCGTCTTTGTCCTCCAACCATTGAGCAAATGGCCGCACTCGCAGCGATTCAAACACCGGATTCATATTTTGTAGAAGTAAAAGAAGAATACAAAAAACGTCGCGATTTGGTATTCAATGCGATCAAAGAAATGCCTGGAACTTCTTGTCAGTTGCCAAGAGGTGCTTTTTATTTGGTTACCAAGTTACCCGTAGATGATGCCGAAAAATTTGCAATCTTTATGTTGGATGAGTTTCGCCTAAACAATGAAACAGTTATGGTGGCACCAGCAGAAGGTTTCTATGCGACCCCAGGTCTGGGACGTGATGAAATTCGTATTGCCTACATTTTAAATACAACTGATCTTGCGCGTTCTATGGAAATTTTGAAAGCAGGTCTGGCCGCATATAATAAATAGGAGAGCGAGATGGCGCAAAAAATTAGTGCAAGTCATATTTTAGTTGATCAAGAGTTCGAAGTTCAGGACCTTCTAAAAAAATTGGAGGAAGGGGTGAGCTTTGAATCATTGGCAAAAGATTTTTCTAATTGCCCTTCTGGAAGAGATGGAGGAGCATTGGGGGAATTTGGTAAGGGGATGATGGTTAAGCCTTTTGAAGAAGCAGCTTTTGCTTTGGAAATTGGACAAGTTTCTGGACCTGTCAAAACTCAGTTTGGTTACCACCTAATTAAACGTACAAAATAATTTAATACGACAGTATTTGTCCGTCATATAGGGGAAGGATTCTTCCCCTATATTTTTTGTTCAATTCTTTGGAGAGTGCATAATGATCAGTCTGATGTCCGTGGTGGACAAGTCCTGTGAATTCAGCTCCAATTGCTTCAGCATAGGCCAATGCCTCTTCGAGAATGAGATGAGTCGAGTGTTTTCTTTGTTGGCGAAGACAATCGATAATAAGTATTTTTAGTTTTGCTTCTTTAAATGCAGTAACGACTTCCTCGGGAACTTCTGAACAATCACTAATTATTCCTAATTTTTGATGAATAAAGGCCATGGAATTCAGATGTCCATGAGGAAGAGGGAAGAAAATAAATTCTTCGTTTGAAATAATTTTTTTCTCACGCCATGCGATTTCTTCGAGGTCAAGGAGGGGAATACCTCCACCAAGAGTTGGAGTTTCCTTTGGGTCAAAGATATAAGGAAAGTGCTGGATGAGGCGGGCCTTGGTGTCTTTTCCTGTATAAACGGGTAGCCGGCGCGGAGGCTTAGCAAAGCAAAATGGCCTAACATCATCAATACCATGGACATGATCTGCATGATCGTGGGTAATGATGAGAGAATCAATATTTTGAATTCTATTGCTGAGTAGTTGAGTTCTCAGGTCAGGTGTTGCGTCTATGAGAATATGCTTTTGGCTGCTGGTGACTAGAAGAAAACTTGTTCGCAGTCGCTTGTTTTTTCTTTTAGGCGAGGTGCAGACAGGGCAGTTGCAGCCCAGCATAGGGACACCTGTGCTTGTCCCTGTGCCTAAGGCAATGAGATAAGGATATTTGGGTTTTTTAGTCAAAAAATTAATCATATGGAATATTTTTACATGAAGCCTCCCGTCATGCCAATAGTTCTAAAGAGGGATAAAATAGTTTAATTCTCATAGATAATTTTAATTGGGGAAAATAATGAAATTTCTTTTGATGATAATGCTAACTGTTTCGTGCTCTTTTTTGCCTGAAGGCAAAAAAGTAGATGAGAGGAAAATTGATGAACCTAGAACAGCTCAAGAATTATTTAAAGAGGATGCCTTAGAAAGTGTACTCGCTTTAAAAGTGAATGAATTTACTCTTGATAATGGGCTTAAGGTTTTACTGGTGCAAAATGGAACACTGCCTATCGTCAGTTATTATACCTTCTATAGCGTGGGTTCCAAATTTGAGAATGATACAGAAAAAGGAGTTACTCACTTTTTGGAACATATGATGTTCAAGGGAAGTAAAAGTTTTCCGAAGGGTCAGTACGATCAAATCATTGAGTCATATGGGGGAAGTACAAACGCCTACACTAGTAAAGATATGACTGTCTATTATGCATCATTTGTTGAACTCATTGATTCCCATGGAAGCAGATAGAATGACTGATCTAATTATTCAGGCGGAGTCTTTAGAGAAAGAGCGCATGGTTGTGTGGGAAGAAAAGAAGATGCGCTATGATAATTCTTCTAGAGGGAAACTCGAACAAGCAATGTCTTCGACAATGTTTAAGGGGACTCCCTATGAAGAGGCTGTTATTGGAACAGACAAAACCATTTTGGGAATTAAGCAGGAACAAATGGAGGCATATTACAAAACCTTCTATGCTCCTAATAATGCCGTTTTGGTTGTTGTTGGAAATTTTAATGAAGAGGAAGCTATTAAACAAATTAGGGATTCGTATGGTAAGTTGCAGCCCAATCCTGAGCTCGAAAAAACAAAACAAAAGTATCTTGTTGAAGGATTTGCTTTGAATAGTAAAAGACCTCAGGAGGTTCATCTCAGAGGTAATGCTCAAACTCCCGTTTTCTATCTTGCCTATCCTGGTTTTGCCGATGGAGAGAAGGATAGTTATGCACTTGATCTTTTGGCCAGCATTTTAGGGGAAGGGCAGTCTTCGTATTTAGAAAAGCGATATCTTCATGACAATAAGCCACTTCTTTCTAATATTTTTGCAACGACTCATTCTTTCAAGCATGCCGGTTTATTTTTAATCGGGGGAACCCTGCTAAAGGGAATTGGAATTCGTCAGATCCAAACTTACCTCAAGCGCGATTTGAAGAAATTTTGCAAAGAAATTTCGGAAGATGAACGATCGCTTTTACGTATCAAAAATCAATTTTGGGTTTCCTTTTATGGCAATTTACAAACAAACAGCGAAATTGCTCACTTACTTGGAGAAGTGGAGCTTGGTTTGGGAAGCTGGCAAAATTATAAAGACATGATTGCTCAATATGAGCAAGTTTCTTTGAGTGACCTTACACGAGTTTGCTATCACGTTATCAGCAATGAAAATCCTAGCTTTTTTACTATTTGGAACAAGAACAGTAATTGGGTGAAAAAATAGAGGTTGTTATGCAAAATATTATTATCGGTATTTTATTCTTTTTATCACTTCCTCTATATTCATCTTGGGCCAATATCCCTGCCGTTCAAAAAGATCTTATTGATGGAGTAGAGTATAATTGGATCGAAGATGAACGCTTCCCATCATATTATATTTCCATCTATTTTGCTGATGGTGCCTTGAGTGATGGTAAGAAAGGTCGAGGAGAGACAGATATGATGTTTTCTTTGCTCGACAGTGGAACCAAGCGTTATTCTCATCAGCAAATTGCAGATGCCTTAGAGTTCTATGGTGTTAGTACTGATTATCGTGTGACTCATGAATTTTCGAAGATTAATTTCTCTGGCCTGGCCAAAGATGCAATTCCAACCATAAAAATGGTCTGTCATATTTTTGATAAAGCAATTTTTCCCGAAAAAGAATTGCATAAATCTCAAGAAATTCGTCGCAACTATTTGAGGTCGCTCAGTTCAAATCATGAGGCATTGGCCGATAAGGCTTTTAGGCGTCTAACTCTTGCTAATACTCCTTTTGAGAGTGAAGTTGAGCCAAATTTAAAAGAGCTCGCAGCAATTGATCGCAAATCTCTTCGGCGTAAATTGGAGTACTTCTCTCAAAAGGTGAAGAAAAAGGTTTATATTTCAGGTCCACGTTCTGTTTGGAATTTGCGACAGATTTTTGCTCGAGAGTGTGGATGGGGAGGAAAAGAAGCAAATTTTGAAAGAGAAATTTCTTATGAGACAACTGCTCGACCAATGCAGGATATTTACTTAGTTACTGTTCCATCTGCGACTCAAGCTCAGCTGAGAATCGGTCGATTTTTAGATAAAATAGATATTCAGCCTCGCACTGAAGCTTTTGATTTAATGAGCTCGTACTTAGGGGGGGGATTTAATTCTCTTTTGATGGAAGAGCTTCGAATGAAGCGAGGGATGACTTACGGAGCCTATGCCTTTATTCAGAGACAAAAATTTTATGGAAGAACGAGTATTGTTACCGCAATTCGCGATGAAGAAGTGGTTGAGGGAATAAATGTTATTAAAGATCTATTTGGCCAGCTTTTAGAAAATGGTTTTGAAGAGAAGCGTTTATCTCTTGTAAAATCATATCTTGCAGGGAGTAATATTTTTAGTTTTGAGCGTTCAAGTGAGTTAATGGAACGAGTTATGTTTTATGATCATATCCTCAAAGATGTTGATGATATCTCAAACTATGAAGCTCTGGTGAATAAAGTTCAATTGCAAGAGGTAAACGATTATTTTAGAAAAATTAGTTCCTGGGATGATATGGTGATCGTGGTAGTGGGCTCTGATAAGTTAATAAAAAAATTGTCAGCCTTGGGGAAAGTCCGAGTTTTACCGGCAAGTCATTTCTTGTAATTGGCAACTTGTTAGTTAGCAGTCGCTTTCATATTGACGATTGCCCCAGGTTGAATAACGAGATCTTTGCTTTCTATTTCTCCCGTAAATTGACAAGAGGAAGTGAGAACTGTCGTCTTAGATGCTTTTATTTTTCCTTTGAATATTCCGCTGATTTCAATATGTCCGCCTTGAACATCGGCGTCAATAATCGAGTCCTTTTCGAAAAAAAGTTGTCCATCTTCATCAACTTGGATGGTTCCTTCAATTTCTGAAAATATGCGAACAACTCCTCGGAAGATAAAATCTCCTTTGAGCTTATTGCTTTTCCCTAAAATTGAGAAATTTTGTTCCTCAATATCATACTTACTAAGAGGGACTGAGGTATTATTTTGTATGCTCATAGGGGCCAAAGCTTTCTTCATGTAATAAATCTCCCAAGGATGAAAATACGAGAACCTCAAAATAAAGAGGCCCTTCTATCGAGATATTTTTAAAGACGGCACTTACGGGACGAAAACGAGATGTTCCGAAGACCTCTCCTGTATTGTAGTTAAGGAAAGGGAAAGAATTATTGATTTGATTATTAGGATAGAAAGAGACAGCATTTCTTCCTTTAACTAGAACAATGATATGTCCTACGACTCTTTTTTGTTGGGGGTGGTTATTTTGTAGATTAAAGCTGAAAACAATTTCTCTCTGCTTATTGAGGCGGTAGTTCACTGTATCAGTGATCAAAAGTTTTTCACCTCTTCTGTCCTTCATGCCGCGGGGGGGAGCAATGAGTCCCAAGCTAACTTCTGTCTCATTGCTTGGTTCTGAAATTTTTTTGAGTAGATCTTTGTTCTCTTCCAGCGTCGCATTTTGAGTTGCCTTCAGCTCTTCTATTTCTTTTTTGAGGGTTGTTATTTTTGAGGATTCTTGGAGTTTTGCGACATCGACGATGCTTTTTCTTTCAATTAATATGTAGGTGCTGAGTCCCCAAGAAATAAAGACTGAAAGACACAAAAGGATTATAAAGGGCTTGATGAGGTGTTTTTTTATTTGGAACAACTTCGCATGTTTATCTTGTTCGTAAATTACAACATGAAGTTTGTCTTTGGTGTTATTTTTCATCTATGACTCGAAGTATTTTATCGGAAGTTGAGCAAGCGCTCCATCTTGAAGCTTTTCCCATTTTTCCAAAACGATTTTCCAGTTGTAGTTGCTGTCTTTTCTCAAATATAGAGTTTTTTTGCCAATTTCATTTTGCAAAAGGGAAGAACTATATTCTTGGTGAAAAGTAATGATCGCATAATCATCACGTGTCAATATCCGCCTGTTGGTAAGTTTTATTTGAGGTTGTCCAGGGGCTTCAAAAACGCTCTTTTTGTATTGAGCAAATTTTTGATAATTGCCTTTGTGTGAACGGAAAAGGCGTTGATCATAGAAATCAAGATAGGCGTTTAGGTCTTCTTCTTCCCATGCTTTTTGCCAATTTTCGAGAAACTCTTTAAGGCGATCTTTATTTATTTTCCAATTGTCTTCATCTAGGTATTGCAGGTTTTGTACGATGATAATTTGTGATTCGCTCAGTTTTAGATAGGCCGAGACTTCTTTGAGGTTTTCATTATCCACGACTACGCAGCCTTTGGAATCTAATCCTTTATCGATGCGCGACGCGTCGTCTGTTGCGTGGAGCCAGATTCCTCCACCAGTCTTTCCTTGGTAACGATCGAAAAGATTGGGGTAATCTAGGGTAAAGGCACCAATTCCGTACTGTTTCCCATTATCTCCGTAACGGCGTAGTAGTTCTTTTTCGGGAAGAAATTCTTCAAAAAAGTAGATCCCTTCAGGGGTTTTTCTGTCTCCTTGCTCTGATTTGTCGCCGCGTCTTTTGCCGGTTGCCACTTTGAAGCGTTTCAGCAGCTGGGGTGAACCATTTTGGCTTTCAAAAACGTAGAGGGAGTGGGTAGCCTTTTCTGCGATTAGGATATAGGGGGCAGCATTAGACTCATTTAATATAATATTTTTTGGGAAAAAAGCAGTTGCCCGGCCGATTGATGGGGCAAGCACTAGAACAAAAATAAGAACATTAAATAAATGGGCCATGAATCTATCCTTGATGAGTACTCAAATAACAGGTCATTTTAATAATAGTAGTCAGTTATTAAGTATTTTTCAACATCATATTATGGAAACCTTTTGCCTAAGATTGCGAATAATCTAGAGTTCGTTATCATTAAATTTGGATTGTTTTATATTGTAAGGAGCATGAATGTCGGATGAAGACGAATTAGACCTCGAATTTACAGCATTGGAGGATGTATCTGATGGTGGAGAAGAGGAATCGACGGAGCAGAGTGATACTCTTGATTTGAAAGTTGCCGACGAAGAAGTTGACGCTGGTGACGGAGAGGACCTTTCTGGACAAGATATGATTGACTCTCTATTTGGAGATGAAGGTGATACATCAGAAGCAGTTGAAGCCAGTTCTGAGGAGAGCATAAGTGATTCAGAGTCTGAAGACGATATATTGGGATTTTCTCTCGGTGAAGACGAAGAGGATGAAATTCTTGAGACTGCGGCTGAAGAAGAAACGTCATCTGAATTGAGTGAAAATTTCATTGAAGATGAATCTGGAGAAAGTTTAGAGGCTGCAGATGGCTTAGAGGCTGGTCGTGTTAAGCACAAGGCTGAAGAAGAAGTCGAAGAGGAAGAGGAGCCTATTGCCCCGAAGTCGAGAGGAGGAGAATTCGAGCTCGAAGAAATGGGGAGTCTGAGTTTAGAAATGGGAACTCCTGGTGAGGAGTTTGAGTCTATGGCCGTTGATGTTGGAGATATTGAAGAACCAGCACAAGATACACTTGAGGAGATTGAAGCAAGTGTAGAAGAAGCTTCACAAGAAGAGCCGGCAGCCATTGAGGAAGAGTCTGTTGATCCCTTTGCTGAAGAAAGTGAGGATGGTGATTTAAGCTTTTCATTAGGTGAAGAGTCTGTGGATGCAGAAGCTCAATCTGCTGGCGAGATGGTTAGCGAGGAATCAGAATCTCTATTTGCTGAAGAGGAAGAAGAGGACGCTTTAGATTTTTCGGCAGGGGAAGATGACGAAGGGCAAAGTGATGATTCCCCGTCAGAATCTTTCAAAGAGTTTTCTGTTAAAGCAGAAGATGTTGAAGAAGAGCACAAACTTGTTCCGCAAGAAGATGTTATTGAAAAAGAAGCTGACATGGACGATGACGATTTAGAATATCCGGACATGGGAGGCGGAGAAGAAGAATCTATTATTGCGGCGAAAGGCGATGATGATTTTGAAACAAGTGAATTTGAAGATGAGGAAGATGATATTGGTGCCGCGCTAAGTGCGGCCCACCAAGAAAAGAGTACAGAGTCTTTTAATCCTTTAGAAGGTGTTGAAGATTTAGTTAAAGAAACAATTCAGCAAGTTTCAGCGAAAAGTAGCTCTTTGGGTGAGTCTGCTTCTTTTGAGGAAGAAGGGCATACTGAGTCAGCTCCATCAATATCCCAGGAAGAAAATGTGTCTCTTGCTGCAGAGAGCGAACGCTCTTCTCATCAAGAGTATGTTGTGCGACATGAGTCAGAGCTTATTCGTTTGCAAGGAACTATTCGCAGCTTGCGGGAAGAGCGCAATACACTTTTGCAAAAAATTAAAGAGATGGAAGGAGTTGAACATGAGCAACGCCAAGAAAACCTTTCTTTAAAAGCAGAGCTTGATGATAAGCGAATTGAAGTTTCTCTATTAAAGAAAAGGCATATTGAAGATGTTCAAAATTTGAAATATGAGTCTTCGCTTTTACTCGATAAGAAAAACTACCTCGAGGAAAAGATTAAACACTATAGTGAGGAGTTTAATAAACTTAATCAAAGAGTCAAAATAGATTATAAAAAAGTTCAGATGAGAGAAAAAGAATTGGAAAACCAATTAGAGCTATTGCAATCTGATGCCCAATTGCAAATCAAAAATAGAGAAGAAAAGATTTTAGAGTTGAAGCGGAAAATCGATGCACTAGAGTTTGATTTGGAAAATTTATCTGGACGAGAACAACAATTTCGAGAGAGCCAATATTTGCTCGAAGACAAATTTACCAAAGTGATGGCTACCTTGCGTATGGCTATGGGGGTTCTTGATGAAAGTGATGTTGCGCGAGATGTCAAAGAACCAGGTTTAAAGCGGAAAAAGTTAGATTCTTAAGAGGTGGAACGTGGAAAGTTTGAAAGAATATTACTCTGTCGCTGTTATTGGCTTTTCTGAAGAAGAAACCTCTGGAATTGAAGAATTAATTCAAGATATTCCATTGCCTGTAGAAGTCGATTATTTGGAAAATAGAACTTCATCATCAGATGCCTTTATTTTGTCTATTCCGCAAGAATATGACGTTGTCGTGCTAAACTCAATTGGATATACGACTCCCATTGTTGAAATTGTTAGCCAGCTTAAGCAGCGTTATCCTCTTTCTGAAATTATTTTGGTGTTATTTGATCAAGCTGTTCCTATGATTATTAATTCGTTTCGTTCGGGTATCCGAGATGTGATTAGTTATCCACTCGATCGTATGGAACTTTATGGGGCAATTGATCGTGCTATTTCTTACCGCGCTATTTTTCAGCATTCAGAATCGGTTGGGAAAATTATGGGGATGCTGACTCTTTGGAATAATTTTCGTCAATTTAAAAGTCGAGAAGATTTTTACTTCTTTTTGGGGCAAAGTTTGCGTGAAGATTTTATGGCCAATAAAATTGAAATCGTTCACCTTAACAATACAACACATGAAATGAATTCGGAGTGGAAATCTCATTTAGATGAACAGATCGTCAATCGTAAAGATGTGCAAGATGCAGTTATTAAATTTGATATTGAACATGCCAGTTCTGTGTTGGAAAAATTTCATTGGAGTAAAATGAGCGATGGCATGCTGATGGGATTTCTGTTACATGCTAGTGAAGAAACGAATACTTGGTGTGTCTTTTCAGGAAGTCTTTTCCCTAAAAATGTTTTTTTGATGGACTATATCCACCATTTTGTAAAAGTTGTGCGCAATTCGTTTTTCCACCATGTGTCTTTAGAAGAAAAAGATCGTCTTTCCTCTTTGTCCAAAACAGATGATGTTACGGGGCTTTTAAATCAGCGGGCTTTGTTTGGTGATATTGAGCGTCTCGTTGAAGAGGGGCAGGAAAGGGGAACTAGTTTTTCAATTCTATTTCTCGATATTGATCGCTTTAAAAATGTTAATGATACAATGGGACATCTCATTGGGACACGTATTCTTGTTGAACTCTCGACTGTTCTTAAAAAGACAGTGCGTGAAAGCGATTATCTTTATCGCTACGGTGGTGATGAATTTGTTATTATTTTTCCCAATGCCAAAGGTGATGATATTTTTCCAGTGGCCAATCGTCTGCTGAATAATGTGCGCAAGCACACATTTCTTAAAGAAACAGATCATGAGTACAAAATGACCGTTTCTTTGGGCTTAGCAGAATATCCTTATGATGCTTCAACCAAAGAAGAAATATTAGAGTTGCCCGACAAGATGATGTATGAGGCTAAGAGGGCCGGGCGTGACCAGTTATGCTATGCACGTGATATTTTAAAAGAAGATAAAGAGAAAGAATGATTATTGTTGTTTTAGGTGATTTACATCTTGGGAAAGGAAAATTTCTCAAAAACGGTCAGCTCAATATCTTAGAAGATTTTGATCAAGATGAAGCTTTTGTTGAGTTTGTTAATTACTATTGTTCTGCCAAATTCAAGAATAAAGAAGTTCATCTCGTTTTAAATGGAGACATTTTAAATCTCCTACAGGTCGATGTTCATGGGGTTTTTACTCATGTTCAGACAGAGGAGTATGTGACAAAAGCGGTGCAATCTATTTTTGATGGGCATATTCCTTTCTTTGATGCTCTCAAAAAATTTGTGAATACGAGTAAGAAAAAATTGACTTATGTGATTGGCAATCATGATTTTGGTATGAATTTTCGAGCGTCTCAGAAGCTCTTTAGTGAAAGAGTTGGTGGAGATGTTTTTTTCACTGATAAGCTGAAAATTTCGAGTGTCCATATTGAACATGGGCATCGCTTTGAACCTCTGAATTCAGTGGCACCACATAAGACTTTTGTTAAGGGACCTGCGGGAAGAAGAATTGTCAATCTTCCTTGGGCCAGTTTATTTTGCTTGCATCTTTTGCCTGTTTTAAAAAAAGAGCGCCCCTATATTGATAAACTGCGTCCTATTCCGCTCTATTTTAGAAGGGCCATCTTTTACGATACGCGCGCACTTTTGGTTTTTCTTTGGAAAGTTTTTCTCTACGTTTGGAAGACATTTGGTCCGGCCCATAATCGCTATAATCAAAATTTCAAGACTTCCTGGCAGCTTTTGAAAACCATTTCGATTTATCCCGCCTATGATAAGAAGGCTAAAAAGATTACTCGTCATGAAAAAGATGTGGATGTGGTTGTCATGGGCCATACTCATATTGCAGAATGGCGGCGCTTCCCCGAAGGAAAGTATTATTTTAATACTGGTACTTGGAACACTATTTCTTCGGTTGATGCAGGAATGTACCGTAATATTACCAAGTTGAATTATGTCCTGATTGAGCTGCACGAGAAGACTAAACATGTGACCAACGCTTACCTCAATGTTTGGCAAGGAGAGTGGCGTCCTTACCGCGAAGAGGTTTCTTTGACTACGACCTCTTTTTTCAAATAAAGCTGTCTAATACGCTATTTGTAGGGTAAGTTGCGCACCTATTTATTATTTCCGAAGGAGCACCCTTGAAATTTAGCGAATTAGCACTCAAACCGAGCCTTTTAAAGGCCATTGAAGATCTTAATTATCTCTATCCTACAGATATACAAGAAAAGACAATTTCTCACCTTATTGCAGAAGCAGGAGACCTCGTTGGACAGGCTCAAACTGGTACAGGAAAAACGGCCGCTTTCGTTTTACCGCTTTTGCATTCTATGCCTAGTTCTAAAAAAATTAAGGCACTCATCATGACCCCAACTCGAGAACTTGCACAGCAGGTTTTGGGTGAGGTTGAAAAGCTTGCCAAGTATGAAAAAACGAGTGCTGTGGCCATCTATGGTGGTTCTTCCTATAG
Source organism: Bacteriovoracaceae bacterium (assembly GCA_003245675.1). Classification (GTDB taxonomy): domain Bacteria; phylum Bdellovibrionota; class Bacteriovoracia; order Bacteriovoracales; family Bacteriovoracaceae; genus SZUA-425. The sequence goes on from QKCN01000045.1 coordinate 19,346, forward strand.
CAAGCAAATGGATGAAATTAAAAGAAATAAGCCTCAAATTATCGTTGGCACACCTGGGCGAATTCTCGATCTCATAAACAAACAGGTTTTGGATTTTTCCGATTGCGATTATGCCATTTTGGATGAAGCCGATGAAATGTTGAAAATGGGATTTTTGGAAGATGTTAGCTCTATCTTGGATAATTTACCAGAAACGCGTTCTACTTGGATGTTTTCTGCGACTATGCCCAAGCCTGTTTCTGATCTCATCAAGAAAAAGTTTAAAACGCCCCATTTTATTAAGGGAGAGGCACAGGGCCTAAGTAATGATGACATCGATCAACAGGTTTATGTCATTGGTCCCAAGCAGCGTTTTCATGGGCTTTGCCGCTTATTGGATGCTGTGGATGATTTTTATGGACTTATTTTCTGCCAGACGCGCCAGGAAACCATTGATATTGCCGCAAAATTGGTTCGCAAAGGGTATCGCGCTGATACTATTCATGGGGATCTATCTCAGTATCAAAGAACTAAGGCCATGAGTGGTCTTAAAGAGGGCCGTACGCGCATTATGGTTTGCACTGATGTGGCGGCTCGAGGTATTGATGTCAGCGAATTAAGTCACGTGATTAACTATTCTTTGCCACAAGAATTAGAATCTTATGTTCATCGTATTGGACGCACTGGGCGGGCAGGAAAAAAAGGAATTGCAATTTCTTTAATTACTCCTAAAGAGATGCCACGCATTTCTACCTTAGAGCGCTTGACAAGACGACCTCTACAAAAATGTCAATTTCCTTCGATTAATGACATCAAGGCAATGCGAGTGAAGAGAGAATTAGAGTCTTTGCAGGGAACGATTGATCGTTTACAGGATTTAGGGGATGAATTTAGAGTGGATGAGCTATTTGAACTCTATGAGGGAGAATTGGGCAAACTAAAAAAACAAGATTTATTAAAGCTATATTTTGCTCGTTATTTGGGGCGTGAGCTTCGCAAATTAAGTGAGGAAGTAGAGTTAGAGCATATTGAATTCAAAGAATCTTCTAGAGAGCAGCGCAGAGATGGCTATCAACGTGGTCGCCGTGATGGGCGCAGAGATGGTCGTCGTGATGGGCGCAGAGATGGTCGTCGTGATGGACGCAGAGACGGTGCTCGCGAAGGTCGCGATAGTGAGCGTGAAGGAAGTCGTGAGGGAAATAGAGAAGGAAGGCGTTCAGCTTCTGGCCCAAGGCGTGAGAGACGTCCTGATTCGGAACCAAGGCGCGAGAGACGTCCTGCTTCAGAGCAAAGAAGCGAAAGACGTCCTGCTTCAGAGCAAAGAAGCGAAAGACGTCCTGCTTCAGAGCAAAGAAGCGAAAGACGTCCTGCTTCAGAACAAAGACGTGAAAGACGTCCCGATTCAGAGCAAAGACGTGAAAGACGTCCTGCTTCTGGGCAAAAATCAGAGCGTCGTCCTTCAGGGGCAAGACAAGATCGCCCCAAAATGGAGCGCAATAAGAGAAGTGGAAGTGTACGTTCTTCTAAGGGACGAGCAACTCAAGAATAAGTAAATTAGGTAAGGGGGAGAGCCTTGCAAGAATTTAAACAAGCTGGACATCATCATATTCAGGGGGATTCGACTCAAAAAATCTCTTTTGAGCGAGTGATGGGAAATGATCAAGCGAAGCTTATTCTGGCCGATCCTCCTTACTGCCTACTGACTCGGCGAAGAAAAAAGGGTGATTTGCGAGACCCTCGTCGTGCTAAAATTGAGCACGAAGCGGTTACTCGTTTTGAAAATATCAAAGAATATCGCCATTTTACACACAAATGGATGGAAGCAGCATCATCCTATCTTGAGGACGATGGCATTTTTTGTATTTGGACTAACCTTTTGGGCAAAGAGCCTATTGCTCAGGTTGCCGAAGAGCTTGGCTTTAAATATTTTTGGGGAGAGTTTATTTGGGTGAAACTTTCCTCGGAAAAACAAACAAATGAAAAGCTTGGCCGTATTTATGAAGTGGCCATGGTCTTTTCTAAAAAAGCTCCGCCAGTGCAAGATCTCAATTCCGCTCCTGATGCTTGGTCACTAGTTAGTTCCTATGATGACTTTAAAAAGGGTGATGATTGGGGCTCACATCCTAATCATAAATCTTTTAATGTGATTGAACCTTTACTGCGTCGTTTTTCTAAAGTTGGCGAGATCGTGCTCGATCCTTTTACGGGGTCGGGATCGACGCCAGAGGCTTGTATTCGCATGAAGCGTATTATTCGTGGTATTGAGCTGCGCGATGAGTGGGCGAATATGAGTCAGAAGCGCATGGCCGCAGAATTGAGAAAAACTACTTAATCCGCCAATCCAGTCCTTTTACGGGAATAAACATTGGTTCATCTAAAGCGTCTTTGCCATTTCGTGAGCGACAGAAGGGGCGATCTTCTCCTTTGTGACTTTGTAAGTCTTTCCAGGCTTGTTCGAGATCTTCTGAACTAAAACCTTTCTCTTTAATGATTTTCTGATAAAGATAGAAAGAAGGGCGTGGGGTTCTTTTTAAGTCATTATCACGATCGACAGATAGAAGTCCAAATTTGGGACAATATCCATCGGCCCATTCCCAATTATCTGAGAGCGTCCAGAAAATATAGCCGCGAATATCTATACCCTGCTCTTGGGCCATTTTGAGTGCCTTGAGATGTTCTAAAAGATAGGCTGGGCGATACCAGTCTGTAGTATCGGCAATGCCATTTTCCGTGATGATAAAAGGAATTGTGTTTGATTCTTTTTTATTCTTTCGTTTTTTGTTTTTCGTGTTGTATCGCTCATTTAGGCGAGTGAGAACTTCTAAGAAGCCAGAGGGTGCAATTGCACGTCCTGATTCACTATACTCTTGTTGGAGACTAATATGAACGCCCAAACCCTTAATTAATTCTGCTCCATAATAGTTAATGCCTAGGTAATCCAATTCATTAATGATCATATCTGGGAAAAGGTAATTAAAGCGTTTATAGGATATTTGGGCCGATATTTTGGCCACAAGGTTTTCCCCTTGATAGTGGGCCGCATTGTGAGCAATCCCAATTTGGATTTGGGGGTATTTGCTTTTGACATACTTATAAATTGCTTTATGTGCCTGTGCCATATTGAGAAGGCATTTCGAAAATCGTCCTTTTATGGGGCCCAAATCAAGAAGACCTGAAGGACGAGGTTTGGTTGTTGTTGGCCAAAAGTTGTCCATCTGGGTCAGTAAAATGTAGAGTTGAGCTTCATTAAAAGTGATGAGATAGTCAATTTTATCGGCATATTGATCCACCACTTTTTTACTAAATTCTACGAACTGGTTAATCATCTGAGGATTGGTCCAGCTTTGAGCATTGAGGGTCCACTTGGGTTCGGAGTGGTGGAAGAGCGTAAGCATGACTTTCATATTGCGAGATTTGATCATATCAAGAATTTGTCCATAGCGCTTAAGTGCTGCCTGATCATATGCTCCTTCTTGAGGAGAGATGCGCTGCCAATCGACTCCTAGGCGATAAACTTGAACTCCTAATTCTTTTGCCCAGTCGATTTCTATTTCTGGTTGAGTCCAAAAGCGAAGGCGCTGTTCGGGAATTGCTTGATTATGGAATGCTTTAACGCCTCCCTCTTTGGCAAAATCTAGCCAAATATCATCGAGCTGGTCTTCGGCATGGCCAGGCGCTGTGGCAATGCCAAAGAAAAAGTCAGGGGGAAAGCTTATAGTATTTGCAAAACTCATATTATATAAAAGGGCAAATAGGATAATTGCGCTTGATAATTTCACTGGAACCTCATTATTTTTAGTCATTGGACTTTTAGCACAATGAGACAGTGAAAATAGGCTCTTTGTAAATTATTCAAGGGGACAAAGCCCCCTTGAACTTGTTGTTTTTATTTCTTTTTGGCGACAGCTTTTTTGCTGGCTTTCTTTTTGACAGGGCCTTTGGGGGCAACTGCTTTTTTGACAGTTTTTTTGGTAGTTTTCTTCTTAGAGACTTTTTTCTTAGACGCTTTTTTGCTTCCCAGTAAGGACTCTACTTTTTCTTGAACTTTTTTAATTTCGCTTTGTTGTTTTTTAATGAAATCCTGAGCTTTTTCTAATTCTTGGGGAAGTTTCTCTTGTAAAACCTTTTCAATTTTTTTGAGTTCGTCTATCGCTGTTGCTTTGATATCGCAGAGGTCTTTTCCTAAGGTTTTTTTTAGCTCCTTATTGACCCCTTCCATATTCTTAGAGATGACCTTTTGGAGTTTATTGATGTGATCATTCTTTTCCACATGCTCTTGCACAGTCTCTTTTACCAATTTGATGTAGTCGCTGAGTTTAGGCATAAAGGCTCCTTTGTATATTTAGTAAAATTTTCCATTTTTTGATAGGGGAATGCGATAACCAAATCCAAAGCTTTTGGATTTAATTTTTATAATAGGACTAAATTGTGCTCTTTTGTATTCTGAGCGGCGGTAAAGATTAATAACGCGATTCACTTCTTCTTCCGAAAATCCCATTTTGAGAATATCTTGACGATTATAGCGGTAGCTCAGTAAGCATTCTAAAATGACATCAAGGCGCTCATAAGGGGGAAGTGAGTCTTCGTCCTTTTGATCTTCTCTTAACTCTGCGGAGGCGGGGCGCGTGATAATTTCTTCCGGAATAATGCCCGGATAGAGTTCATTTAAAATATTGGCCAGTTGGTAGACTTCCGTTTTGTAGAGGTCGCCGAGCATGCTGATGGCCCCTACCGAGTCGCCGTATTGAGTAGAGTATCCCACCGCTAATTCTGATTTATTGGAAGTATTGATGACCATAGCGCCTGTTTGGTTAGAGCGTCCATAGATAAGGGCCCCTCGCAAACGGCTTTGAATGTTTTCATCGCAAAGACCCTCCATCTTTTCGCCGAAAACTTGTCCAAAGAGGTTGCGACAATTGGTGTGCAAAAATTTGATGGGCAGAGAATAGAGTTTAACTCCTAACTTTTTGCAAATTTGATCGGAGAGTTCAAAGGAGATACTGCGTGAAAACATGCCAGGCATGTAGACAGCTTCTAGCTCCTGTCCTTCTTGTAAACTCAAGCGCGTAATGGCCAAAACTAAAGCTGAGTCCATCCCACCAGAGAGTGCCACCAGAAATTTTTTAAAGCCGCTTTTCTGCGCATATTCCTGTAGACCAAAACTTAAGGCGCGCACAATCTCTTGTCCTAGTTTTCTATCAATGACTTTTAAGCGTGGTAGTCCCGCTTCTTCGCCAATGCCAGTTACAAGAGGAGAAAATAAGCCTTCCCAAGTGTTTTTTTGTGCTCTTTCTTTTTCTCTTGCTTCAGTCAGCAGAACTTTCTTTTGTGGATCAAGTTCAAATTCCAGAAGATCTGCCTCAAAGAATTTTCCAGTGCACAAAATGTCTTTTTGTGCAACGACAACACTAGAACCATCAAAAAGTATTTCATCTTCACCTCCTACGCGATTGACGTAGATAAAAGGAACCTGAAAGAGTTCAGATAGTTCTTTGGCACGAGAAACTCTTTGTTCGCGCTTAAAAAGATTGTAGGGACTACCGCTGAGGTTGATGAGAGCGTGGAGTTCTTTTTTTTCAGTGACGGCATAATTGTAAAGATCCAAGCAGGGATCGATGGCGTGGACATTCGAGGCCCACATGTCTTCACAAATGAGAAGACCTAGCGAAATTCCATTCCAATCGAGGATTTGCGATTGAGTCCCTGCTTTATAGTATTTTTGTTCATCAAAAATGTCGTAGTTGGGGAGTAACTGTTTAGTATAAATGGCGTTCAGCTTTTGACCAGGAACCAGTTGAAAAATCACATTTTTAATATGATCGACCACTTCATCTTTAAGGGGGACATCGGAAGCACAAAAATGATAGTTGAGTCCGCCCATCAATAGACACACTTCATCTGTGCCGTAGTTTTGGCTTAACTCTTCTTGGGCCCATATATTGATCTTGTCTTGAAATTCTAAATAACTCGCAATGAAGGAGGAAGTTAAGCAGAGATCCTGTAGAGGGTAACCTGTCAAAAAGAGTTCTGGAAAAATATGAATTCCTGGTCTTTTTTCTTTTTGAGATGAAAATTGATCTTTGAGATAGGAAAAAATACTCTCAAAATCGGCCACATTATGATGTGTTTGGTGCAAATATATCTTCATAAAAAGGGTCCTAAGTTTTTTATTTGACTAGGTTTCTTACAGCATCTATCTTCGGAAAGTTGTAATTAATGGTTTAGGAGATTTTGCGTGCTTGGAGACAGAAAAGTTTTAATTATTGGGGCAGGACTGGCTGGTGTTGAAACGGCATATTTACTGGCCGAGGCAGGAGTCAAAGTCATTTTGTGCGAATCCAAGAAATTAAAGCGCAATGAGGCGCAAAAACTCGATACAGTTGCAGAACTGGTCTGCTCTAACTCCCTAAAATCATTAAAAGAAGAGTCTGCCCATGGGCTACTAAAAAAAGAGATGGAAGATTTTGGTTCCTTGATGATGAGGGTCGGTCTTGAGACTCAAGTTCCGGCGGGGGATGCCTTGGCCGTAGATAGAGTACTTTTTTCTCAAAAAATAGAGGAAATCATTAAAAGTCACCCCTTGATTGAACTCAAGGAGCTAGAGGTTGAAAAGCCCCTTGATCTTATGAAGGTAGAGGGGGCCGATTTTTTGGTTTTGTCTACGGGGCCTATGTCTGGAAAATCTATTACTGATTTTATTTGCCAGGAACTTTGGGATCAAGAAAAAGGGCAAGATGCCTTTTTCTTTTACGATGCCATTGCCCCTATCGTCGATGCCGAAACCTTAAATTATGAAAGGCTTTATTATAAGGATCGTCATCAAGAAAAAGAGGGAGGGGACTATCTCAATGTGCCTTTTACGCGCGAAGAGTACGATCATTTTGTTGAAGATATTTTGGCGGCCAAAAAAGTTCATTCTCACGATTTTGAAGAAGAAAAATTTTTTGAATCCTGTCTGCCCATTGATGTGATGGCCAAACGAGGGCACCATACTTTGCGCTACTCTTGCATGAAGCCCATAGGACTTTTTCCTGTGAACTGGACGGAAAAGCCCTATGCTGTTTTACAATTAAGAAAGGAAAATCTCCTAGGATCGGCCTTTAACTTGGTGGGCTTTCAAACTCGCTTGACCTATCCCGAACAAAAGAGAATTTTTCAAAAGATGCCGGGTTTTGAAAATGCCGAGTTTATTACTTATGGTTCTGTGCATCGCAACTTCTTTGTGAATGCTCCTTTGGTTTTGCGGTCTGACTTGGCCGCTCAAAAGAATGATTCAATTTATTTGGCAGGGCAGATTACGGGAGTTGAAGGTTATACTGAAAGTGCTGCGATGGGAATTTATGTGGGACTTCAAATATTGCGACGTTTGCAAAAGAAGGAGAGTTTGACTCTTCCTCCCGAGACGGCGATGGGGGCCCTCATTAATTATTTAATGACTATGGAAAGAGCGGCACCTTCAAATTGCCATTGGGGCATCTTCCCCCAATTGCCTAATGCTCCTCGAGGGCGTAAGAAGAGAAAAGAAAAAAAACAAATGCTTTTTGATCGGGCACGAGAAGCATTTATAAAATTTAGAGAAGAAGTAGGAGTTTAAAATGGGTGTTTTTCTTGTTTTTCTGGCATCCTCCCTTTGGGCCCTGGATACTTTAATCCGCTATCCTTTATTGAATCATCTTTCTGCTTTTCATATCGTTCTTATTGAACATGCGATCTTAGCCTTGGTCTTTTCCTATTATTTAGTAAAGGAGCGTAGATTTTTTCTCAACCTTCCTTTTAAAGATATTTTAGCTTTTCTTGTTATTGGTGGATTGGGATCAGCTTGGGCCACTTTATGCTTTACCAAAGCCTTTATGTTAATCAATCCTTCGGTTGTGATTTTATTGCAAAAACTGCAGCCCATTGTGGCCATTGTTTTGGCCCGTATCTTTTTAGGGGAAACTGTTCGAGGAAAATTCATGATTTGGGCAGCATTGGCCTTGGTGGGAGCTTTCCTTATTAGCTACAAAGATATTTCTCCGCTTTTTAATAATTTTTCGGCTTTAAGTGATGCTTCTTTGATGGGATATGTTTTTGCGTTGTTGGCAGTTGTTTCTTGGGGAGCCGCAACCGTTTTTGGAAAGAGGCTTTCTTCAATTGGTGCCGGAACTTTCCATATTATGTCAGGTCGTTTTTTGGTTGGTTTTTTAAGTCTTTTGCCTTTTGCCTTTTCTGATTTACCTACTAATGCGATGGATCTCGAGTATATGGGAAAGATTTCTCTGATGGTGTTTTTGTCAGGTTTGGTTGGGATGTTCTTTTACTACAAAGGACTTAAGCGCATTTCGGCGCGCTTATGTACTTTATGTGAAATGTTTTTCCCTTTTGCCGCAGTTATTCTGAATTGGATTTTTTTGGATTTGCGCTTAGGTCTCATGGAGATTGCGGGAGGGATTCTTTTGCTTATCGCTTCTCTTGTAATACAATTGCGAAGATATTAGGGTTGAATAAATATTGAGGAAGATATGAGTCAAGAATTTGCAGGAAAAACGTTTTTAATAGCCGGTGCCGCAGGCTTTGTTCCAGGGCATGTCGCCCAATTCTATTTGGAAAGAGGGGCGCGGGTTATTGGTCTTGATAACTTTATCACGGGCACTCGTGAGACGATTGAAATTCTTTCTGCTTATCCCAACTTTACTTTTTATGAGCAAAACATTTATGAGGGATTACCTGATCTTTCAGATGAAAAAATTGATTATGTTTTAAGTCTTGCTTCACCGGCTTCACCTATTGATTTTTCGCGTATCCCTCTTGAGATTATGCGAGTGAATTCAGAAGGAACGCGTCTTCTTTTGGAGCTGACTAAAGACAAGAAGGCCCGTTTTTTAGAAGCTTCAACATCGGAAGTTTATGGTGATCCTGAAATTCACCCTCAAGTGGAAACATATTGGGGCAATGTCAATTGCAATGGGCCACGCTCTTGCTATGATGAGGCGAAACGTTTTGCCGAAGCAATTACGATGAGTTATCACCGCAGGTATGGCGTTGATACCCGTATTATTCGCATTTTTAATACCTATGGACCTCGTATGCGTCCTAATGATGGAAGAGTTATTCCCAATTTTATCAATCAAGCACTACGCAATGAGCCCTTAACAGTTTATGGAGAGGGGACACAAACCCGCTCCTTTTGCTTTGTGGACGATTTAGTGCGTGGGATTAATGCAGTGCTGATGAGTGATGACCCGACTCCTTTTAATGTAGGAAATCCTGAAGAGTATACTATCATTGATGCTGCTAAAATAATTATCAAGGCTTTGGGAAGTAAATCGACAATTATTCACAAAGAATTGCCTGAGGATGATCCCAAGCAGCGTCGTCCTAATATCTCAAAATTGACAGGGGCAACCGACTATCGTCCTCAAGTCTCTTTTGCAGAAGGTTTACAAAAAACAGCGGAGTATTTTCGAAACCTTAGTCTTCGCTCATAGAGCTAAGCATAATTTCTAGTTTTTGAATTGTCTCTTCAATGACTTCGGAGAGATTTCCTTTAATGCGAACTGCAGCAGAGTGATTATGACCTCCGCCTCCTAGGGCCTGGGCCATAGAACTGACATCAATATTAGAGGAAGTGCGAAAGCTGACTTTTATTTTATCTTCTAATTCAGTAAACATGCAGGCAACTTTTATTCCATCGAGGGTAAGGAGATTGTTCACAAAAGAATGTGTATCTTCTAGATTGATTTTAAATTTATGAAGAGCCTCTTGGGTTAAAATGAGCCAGGCAATTTCACCTGTTTTGTTGATAAAAGAATGAGAAAGGACATCCCCCAGTAAATGCATATGACCTAATTTTTTTGTCCCGTAGATAAGATTATAGGCTTCAGCGGGATTAATGCCTGTGTCTAGTAATTCTCCTACCAGACGATGAGTTTCTCCTGAAACCGTCGGATAGCGATAGCTGCTGGTATCAATAAGAATGGCCGTATAAAGAGGTAAGGCCAATTCGGCAGTGAAAGGTATGCCCAATTCTTTAATCAGTTGTCCCACCAATTGAGCTGTCGCGGCAGCTTGTGTTTCAATAAAGTGAACTGCTTCTACTGCTTTAGGCGCGGGGTGGTGGTCAATGTAAAGCACTTGAGTTGATCTTTCAATAAAAGGCATCAGTGAAGGACCAATTCTGCGCGGAGAAGAGGTATCAACGACAATAAGTAAATCAAAGTGAATTTGATCCAAGTCGTTATGTTGCAAAAAAGATTGTGTACCTTGAATTTTGCAATGAGGGTCTAGGTACTGGTAACGGCAAGGAAGCTCATCTTCGTTGATACAAATAACCTTTTTGCCATATTCTTCTAGCGCCCGACAAAGCGCAATTTGACTGCCAATGCCATCGGCATCAGGAACAACATGAGTGGACAAAGCAATGAGTTCAGCTTGGTCGATCAATTTTTTACAATTAGCTAAATTTTTCATAGACTCTGAGCTTATCGGCTAAAATATTTAGAGGTTTAGAAGTGAAAATATTGCATTGTGTCAGTAGGTGGTTTTTTCGAGAAGCAAAATTTAGATATTTTTTGTTCCATGTGTTGAGTTTTCTTTTAATGACAAGTTTGATGCGCTTGCTTGTCTACTTTTTGCGAAAAGATATTTTTAGTAGCGAAAGTTTTTTAAATATCATTGCCGCTTTTTTTGATGGCATGCGTTTTGATCTATGCATTTATGCTTTGGGGGCAGGGGCTTTTTGGATCCTTTGTTTTCTTCCTCTGTTTCATTCTTACGTACGCTACTTTTTTTGGGGAATCCTTGAATTTGTGTGGACTGTGTTTCTTATTGCTTGGGGTGGAACAGTCGTCTTTATTAGCTTTACCGGTCATTATCCTGGAGTGACCGAAATTCAGGCCCTAACAGACTTACCTTATCTTGTTGATATGGGACTTGCTTACTGGTGGTTAGTTTTACTCCTTTTACTTTTGGGAGTTGGCCATGCCTACTTTGGTCGCCGCATTTTTTCTAAAGAACATTTTCATTTCCATTGGAAGACTTGGAGTGGGCAATTTTTATTTTTGCTCATTATCATTTTCTTCTCATTAACAGGAAAACCTCGCATTTTGCAGGCAAAAATTTTGTCTCCTATTGATGCTTTTTCAGGAGGCTCTAATGAATATGCTCTTCTCACTCTGAATGGTCCCTTTTCCGCTTTTTCCATATGGCGACAGCAGAAAAAGATGAAAATGGAAAATCCTTATTATGGTTCAGGAGATAAAAAGAGCGAAGAGGTTTTGTATCAAACCTTGAAATTGCCTCGCGATAAATTTCTCTTTGATCAAATATCTTTGGGAAGTAATAATCCTCAACAAAATCCACAAAATGTTTTTATTTTTATTTTGGAAAGCTGGAGTTCAAAATATATCAATGAAAAAAATACGCCCTTTTTTATGAAGCTCAAAGAGGAGGGGACGTATTTTTCTAATTTCTATCCTAATAACCATACCAGTATCTTGGGCATTACGGCCCTGCTTACTTCGACGCCTTATATGCCACCTTTACCTATTTTAGGGAAAGGGCTGGAGCTCTCGAAGGTTTACCCATTAGGACAAATCTTTGCTCAAGAGGGATATCATACAATTTTAGCACAATCATCTGCGCGTATTTCTTTTCGTATGGATTCCATTGCTGAGGCTTTGGGATTTCAAGATTATTTTGGGAAAGAGGATTTTCCACGTATTCATCAACAAGATTCAACGTTCTATGGTTGGGATTATGAAGGGCAGAGCTTTTTAGTCGATTATTTATCCGAGCAAAAACCTTTTTTCAGTGTCTTTTTTACGGGAACAACTCATGTTCCTTATATGATTCCCGAAGAGAAATTTGCAATTTATCCGCATGATAAACGAAAGATAAATGGTTTTTATAATACCTTATCTTATGCAGATTGGTCTTTGCAGCAGTTTTTTGAAAGAGCACGACAAAAAAAGTGGTTTAAAAATACCATCTTTGTTTTCGTTGCCGATCATACTTTGAGTCGAAGTTTGGGAACAGAGCATCGCATTCCTCTTTTGATTTGGAGAGCTGCAGATGAAGGAAAGAAAGGAAAACTTGTTAAACGTTTAGGGTCTCAAGTTGATGTGTTAGCAACATTGTTTGATTATGCGGATTGGAAATTGCCGTTGAGTGGAATTGGGCAAAGTCTTCTAAAGGAGAATTCGTCTCGAGCACCGCTTGTTTTGTTTTATGATCCACCAGTCGTTGGAATTCAAACAGAGCAGGGCGAGTTGTTTCATAATTTTCGCCAAACGGTGAAGAGTAGTTTTGTTGATAAAGAGCGCGAGCATCTATCGGCAGATGTTCTTTTACATTTACACAATGCTTTGTTTAATGAGTGGAAGAACAATCGTTGGTGGCCTTAATTTTGGGGATGGGCATGAGTTATATTCGTTTTGATAAAATTGTAAAATACTATGGTGATAAACTGGCCCTTGATGAGTTGAGTTTTGAGGTCGGTAGAGGGCAAGTTCATGGTCTACTTGGTCTTAATGGTGCTGGGAAGACTACTTTGATGAGCATTTTTGCGGCTTGCTTAGCTCCTGATAATGGGGAGATTTTTTGGGAAGATCGCAAGCTTTCTTCAGATAGAATATTTTTTAAAAAGAATATTGGGTTTTTACCAGAGACTCCACCACTTTATCCAGACATGAAAGTATATGATTATCTGCACTTCGTCGCAGAACTAAATGGTGTGCCTCGAGGGGAGATCAAGGCTAATATCGGTAATGCGATTGATAAATTACAACTTCATAAGCAAGCCTCTCGCTTGATTGGCAATTTGTCTAAGGGGCTCAAGCAGAGAGTTGGAGTTGCACAAACTTTAGTCTATAATCCTCCTCTGATTATGCTCGATGAGCCGACCGTTGGACTAGATCCTTCTTCTATTTTAGATATGAGAAATCTCATTAAAGATCTTAAAAAAGATCATACCGTTATTTTCTCAAGTCATTTATTGCATGAAGTGAGTTTGGTTTGTACCCATCTTTCTTTAATTCATGAAGGGAAGCTTCTTTTTACTGGGGAGCAAGAGAAGATGACAGCGACATTGGGACACCAGAAACATATGGAGTTACTTATCCAGGGAGACGACTTTCCTGCTCAAGAAGTTTTGTTGCGAGATATTTCCTGTGTGGCTGAGTGTCAATTTTTGGGCGAAGAGAATCAACTGGGCAGATTTTATCTTACGCTTGATGATAGGAAGGTCAATGAGAATGAGGAGGCTGATGTTCGCTATATATTGCTAAAAGATTTGATCGACAATGGGTTTAAGCCTGTTTCTCTGTATTCTCCGAAAGAGAGTTTAGAGAAAGTCTTTTTTCAATTAACTGATGCAGATTGGAGTAATCATGAAGAAAATATATAGTATTTGGAAAAGGGAGATTGTTTTTTATTTTACCTCCCCTTTAGCCTATGTATTAACTGCGATCTTTCTTTTATTGTTGGGATTGATCTTCTTTAATCTTTTTGTCAACTTTGTTGAAAATGTCCAACGTTTAAATCCTGAGTCTGTCGGAGTTGCGGGATTGAGGGATCATGTTTTTACTCGTTTCTTGGGAAATATGAACTTTCTTTTTTTGCTATGTGCACCTTTAGTGACAATGCGACTACTTAGTGAAGAGCAAAAACAGGGGACACTTAGTTTACTGCTTAATGCACCCATTTCAAATTGGCAGATTGTTTTAGGTAAATATTTTTCTGCTGTGAGCTTGCTGGGCTTCATGTTGTTTTGTTCTGTAATTTTCCCCATTTCTATTTATTTGGCCGGCATGCGAGAAGTTTCCGTTCTTGTTGTGGGCTATTTGGGGGTTCTGTTCAATATCTTAGCCTTTGCGAGTATTGGTGTTTTCTCTTCTTCACTCAGCGATAATCAACTGGTTTCAGGGGTCGTCTCTATGGTGATTGTCCTTTTCTTTTGGTTTATTTCTTGGTTTTCCCATAGTGTAGATAACATGATTTTAAGTCAATTAATGCAATATCTAAGTGTTCTCTTTCATTTTGACTTTTTTGCAAGAGGTTTGATTTCTTTGACAAGTGTTGTTTACCATCTGAGTTTTGTATTCTTCTTTTTGTTCTTAAGTAGAGAGAAGTTAGAGGCGAGGTACTGGTAATGAAAATAGCATTTCGATTACTTTTTATTTTTGAAGTTATATTGGCCTTAGTTGTTCTTGGGCTATGGATTGTTGCGCGAGACAATTTTCAGCTCTGTTTCTTTGCGACCTTGTTTTGGGCCGTTTTATTCTCGATGACATTTGGATTTTATTGGAAAAGAAATATCAAACGGGAATTTAAGGGACGACCTGGATGGAGAAAAAAATTGGAGCTGGGGCTTGTTGTCTTTCTTACTTTTTCTATTCTTGGCCTTGTTAATTTCATTGCTGTAAAAAAAGATTTCTATTTAGATTTTACTAAAGAGAAAAAATATTCTTTAGCAGAGCAGACTGTTAAAATTTTAGGGCAATTTGAAAAGCCATTAACTGTGAAGGCTTTTATTTCTCCAAAAGATCGCTCTATGGCCCAGAGCTTTTTACGTCTTTTTCAGTTCGTAAAAAAAGATATTCAGATTGAGTACCTCGATCCTGATGTTCAGCTTGCCGAGGTGAAAAAGTATGGAATAAATGAATATGGTATGCTGGTTTGGGAGTATGGCGATCGCATGGCCATTGCTCGTCAAATGCAGGAGCGCGATATTGCCAATGCATTATTAAAGCTGAGCCGAGATCGTTCTATTCGCATTTTTTACACCCTTGGTCATGGGGAAGTTGATTTTAAAAATGAAAATAATCCTGGAGCGAGTATTGTTTTTAATCTCTTAAAAGGTCAGGGCTATGAGCTGGAATCTATTGATTTCAGTCTCGTGCATGATATTCCTTCCCATGTTGATTTACTTATGGTTTTGGGACCACAAAATGATTTTTTGGAACATGAAATAAAACTGTTGCAGCACTATTTAAAAGAGAAGGGGGATTTATTAGTTGCTCTTTCTCCACAGGTTCAAACGGGGAAGGAGCTGCCGCGCCTAAGATCTTTTCTAAAAGGAAAAGGAATTGTTTTTAATAAGGATATTGTTTTAGATCGTTTGTCTTCAATTCACAACATGGATCCTACAATTTCTGTAATTGATAAATTTCCTACTCCTCATGATATTTTTGAGAATTTTTCGGGGAGGATTTTGTTTCCATTTTCTTCTTCTTTGGGGAGTGTTGAAATTAATAAAACGGGAATGCGTATGACTCCCTTGCTGCTTAGCTCTCTCTTTCCTGCCAGTTGGGGTGAAACGAATTTTTCCTCTCTATTTGAAAACAAGGTTTCCTATGATGAAAAAGTTGATGGCAAAGGTCCTTTGACATTATTGGCTGCATATGAAGAGGTTGCGCCTGATGAACAAAAAAAGAGACAGCGTTTTGTTGCTTTAGGGAGTTCATCCTTTTTTATAAATGCCTATGCCACACATGCTCCGAATGCTAATCTTTTCCTCAATATTGCATCATGGCTTGTGGAAGATCAGAAAATTATTTCTTTGAACCGTCCAGGGGCTCAAAGTGAAAGACTTTTTGTTAGCTCATATCAGCTATCTCTTATTTTTTACATCACTGTTCTATTTTTTCCTTTGATTTTATGTGGAGCTGCACTGGTTCTATATTGGAAGAGAAGGAGAATGTAATGGCAATTAAGCAGCGTTGGATTATTTTATTGGCCATATTCTTTCTTCTTTTAGGGACAGCCTATTGGGTAGATCAAAGTGAGCAAAAACACCAGCAGCGTATTCTTGAAGAAGGGCATTTTTCTCAGTTTTTTGCCTTAAATTGGGATGAGGTTGACGCCGTTAGTGTGCCAAATGGTTTCTTGGCATTGGAAGATGGAATTTGGAGAGAGACGAATGTAAACTATACGGCAAATGTTGAAAAAATAAAAAAGATATTATCTTACCTCGCCAATATTCGTCTGCTTAAAGATATTTCCAAAAGTGTGGATCGGGATTTCCTCAAAGAGTCTTTTAAAGACCCTGCTCGTATTGAATTTTTCCAAAATAAGAAACGAGTGAGTGTTGAAATTGGGAGTTATGCCGATTTAACAGGGAACTTTTTTATTAGAACACACTTTGATAAACAGATCCGTTATTGGGTTGCTCGTGATGAATTTAAGGTTGACTATGTCTATGATCCTAAAACAGTCCAGTATCAAAAATATTTGAACATGTTGAACTTTTTAACGCAAAAACGATCTGCTTGGTTGGATAAAAGGGTTTTTTCTGAAGATCCTGTAAAAAATTGCTATGCCGTAAAGTTGGAAACAAAACGTAATGGTACAGTATGGATTGATCGCAAGAAGGTGACTACTTCTCCGACAGCTTATCCTTCGATCACCTATAATACTGCCGAAATGGAAAAGTTTTGGACTGATTTTCGCTCTCTTGAAAGTAGCGATTTAGGTTATTGGACACAAAAGAAGAATGCTGTATTGCTCGGAGAAATCACCTTTTATTGTGAAGAAAAGCATCTGCGTTTTTATCTTTATGATTCTGTACTACGCCATCCTCCAGGCTACTACTTAATGGAAAAACACAGTAAGCTAATTTATCAGTTAGACAATCATACCGCTCAGCTTTTTTTTAAAAATGCTCAGGATTTTTGGAATCGTCGTCCTTTTTCTTCTAAAAAAGATTTTTTATCTCACTTTGCAGAAATGACTGTTGTAGATACTCAAGGAAAAGAAACTGTTTTTAGGAATGATGGAGTTGAATGGGAAGAAGGATCGAACTCTGAACAACTCGCTTTTTTTGAAGAGATCTTTTTTCAAAAAGATGCTTGGCGCATTGGGCAGGGCGTTTTAGAAAATAAAGAGCTGACAATGGTAAAACTTTTAGATCGGACTTTTTATATTTGGCAAAATGAGCGAGAAGTTCACTTATGGGATCGCTTGAATAATCTGATATATTACTACAAATTGTAGTCAGGGAGATTGAAATATGTGGGACATCGTTAAAAACTACGTGAATGTTTTTTTAGCGCCTATTCGCTACCACCAAACAATGGGTGCATTGGATTTTAAAGGTTTTCATAAAGAGGTCGCTGAAAATAGTAACAAGCTTGATCCACTTTTAGCAGAAGAGAGTGAGGCTGTTGGTGTTACTGGTCAAAGCTCTGAGTTTTCCGATGGCCCTCGTTTTTTTTCCCTAACGCTTACCCAAGTTATTATGATTTCTTGGATTGTCGTTATCATTGGCATGATGATTGGCATGATTCAAAGCGCTGTCATGGGTAGTTATTTGAAGTCTTTTTTATCTCAGTTTTTGGCCGGAGATCCCAATGGACAAAAAATTTTAGAACAGTTAGGGACGAATTCTCTTGGGCCTCAGCTTTTAATACTTTTCATGTATCCCTTGGGCGCCCTCATCTTTTATGTTTTTTGGCGTTTTATGTTTTTTCTTCTTTTCCTTGTTTTTGAGTTTTCGCCACCGGAATCAGTGCGCGAATTGACAAAAGAAGAGCGCGATTGGGAATACAGTAAAATTGTAAATGACATTATTGTTTCATCTTATCCCTCTAAGGTATTAAGCATCTTTCCTATTATTGGAGGAATTTTGGAGTATGTTTGGGGTATGGTCATCATATATGCGGGATTGCGTTATCGTCTTAAAGCAAGTCCTTGGTTGAGCGTTCTCTTTCCGCTATCTCCTCTTATATTTTCCTTTTGCTTTATTATTGCAGCCGCTAGCCTTGTTATTGTATTAAGGGCGATAAATAATTAGTGTTGATCTCGTGTTGGTTGATAGATTGAAGATGTATCTTATATTTGGATAAATAACGTAATATCAGCTGGTTATATCGTAAAAAGAGCTGGGAAATTTTTTTAGTTTCTAATTTTGAAGTTTGCCAAACGTCTTTGGCCTCTCTATTATGCCCCCGATCAAACAAAAAGGGGGCTTGATGTACGGACAATCTGGACATATCGAAGTTATTTGTGGGCCAATGTTTTCGGGTAAAACTGAAGAACTGATTCGTCTCGTTAAACGACTGCAGATTGGACGTCAAAAAGTTCAAATTTTCAAGCCTGGAATTGATAAGCGCTATGCGGAGGAAGATGTTGTTAGCCATTCGGCTTTTGCGGTACGCGCAGAGCCTGTTTCATCGGCCATTGAAATATTGTTGCGCTTAAAAGACAGTACTCGCGTAGTGGCAATTGATGAAATTCAATTCTTTGATCATAATATTATTGAGGTTGTGAAAAAATTGGCCCGACGTGGTTATCGCGTTATTTGTGCAGGTCTTGATTTAGATTACCGTGCAGAACCTTTTGGACCAATGCCCATGCTTTTGGCCATTGCCGACGAAGTAAAAAAATTAAGTTCTATTTGTGTTATTTGTGGTGCGCCGGCACGTCGTTCTCAGCGAATTGTTGATGCGAGAGAGCAAGTATTGGTGGGAGAGACTGATTCTTATGAAGCTCGTTGTCGCGCGCATTATGAATATGAAGGGGGAGATGAATCGTTGCTTCCCTTAAAAGAGGAAATTCAAACAGAATTCTTTGTTGAAGAAGCTCCACAGCATTAAGTACTTTGGAAGTTTTCAAGAGGGGAGGGGGGAAAAATGATTGCGGATACGCAATATGCGATCGATGATCGCACTGGACGTTTTGTTGAACATGAATATGGGGATAATATCTTTATTATCCAAAGTCCTTCTTTGATGAGATTTTTAGAAAAGATATCGGTATCTTCTGGAGCTCATCCTCTTTTAAATTCTTATATCGAATTCATCTATCAAAAGCTTTTTTTTGAAATGATGGATCTTGTTCCCAATCTGTCTCTGAACAAAGTAGTTACTCGTATGGAACAGTATCATGGGGAAAAGGGAACCTACTCTTACAGTGGTTTTGACCTCAACCAAAAATTTGTAACTGTTAATTTAGCTCGGGCCGGGACTTTCCCATCTCATATTTGTTTTAATCTTCTGAATTATTTAGTAGCCCCCCAAAATGTTCGTCAGGATCATTTTGTGATGTCACGTAAGACTGATGCCAATGGCAAAGTCATTGGTACAGATATGACTGGAACAAAATTAGCTGGTCCTATTGAGGATTCAATTATTCTTTTGCCTGATCCCATGGGAGCAACAGGTGGAACTATTTGTGAAACGATCTCTTTTTATAAAAAAGAAGCTCAAGGAAAAAAATTACGCTTTGTGGCTTTGCATATGATCGTAACTCCTGAATACTTAAAAAGAGTTTCTCAAGAGCATCCTGATGTTGTGATCATTGCAGGACGTTTAGATCGAGGATTTTCATCCGATAAGGCCCTGCAGTCAAAACCAGGGACTTATGCAGAGGAAGAAAAGGGACTTGATACGACACAGTATATTGTTCCTGGCGCAGGGGGAATTGGAGAATTGCTAAATAACGCTCTCTACTAACGAAGGGATTTTTATGAATTTTTATTCACCAGAAGTTTTTATTTCAGAAGAGGATATTGCGATTCGAGTTCAAACCTTGGGGAATGCGATTACTAAGGATTTTGCCAATGAAGAACTCGTTGTTATTTGTGTTCTAAAAGGTGCATTTGTTTTTTGCAGCGATTTAATCAAAAAAATAAATTTGCCACTGCGTATTGAATTTTTATCTGCATCTTCTTATGGTGATGGCACGGTTAGTTCTGGGGTTTTGAAAATGCAAATGGATGTTTCTTGCTCTTTAGAAGGAAGAAATGTTCTTCTTGTTGAGGATATTGTTGATACAGGTCTTACGATTAGTGAAATTGTAAAACATATCGAGAATCATAATCCCAAAAGTGTAAGAGTAGCATCTTTGTTATATAAACCTGAAAAGCTTAAGCACTCTGTAACAATTGATTATCTTGCATTTGAAATCGAAGATCGTTTTGTCGTGGGCTATGGTCTCGATTACGCAGGTCGCTTTAGAGAACTTCCCTATCTTGGGGTTCTAAATGCAGGCCATTAATTCTCGTAAGATTGCAGGTTTGGCCCTTCGTGGGGGCAAACGCAATAACTTCTTTTTTTGTCTTTTAGAGTATTATGAGAATGAGAAGAGATGGTTTCTTTCTGCCTTGCGCCAAGTCAAAGAAGAAGAAGGTGATGGCAATGAAGCAACTTTATTTTGGGTTGATGAATTCAATCTTAAAGAACTTGTTGTCGATGTCCCTCTAGGGCAACCTTCTTGTTTGCGCTGCCAGCTAAACTGCCCCGGAATTAAAGCTTGTGTCCATCCCGAGGTTAAAGAGATTAGAGACCGGATAAAAAGAGTGCTAGCCTATGATGCTAGCCTGCGGGAAGGAAATCCTAAAAAATATGAACAAGAACGTTTGGCCGATGATCTTTTTGATGCCAATCGAAATGTCCTAGAAGAAGGGACTTCTGAGCATATTCTCTCTCGCAGTTTCAAGAGGCGTCTACGCAAAGGGGTCTTGCCTTACTGGAATCGTCCTTTAGATTTTTGGGTTTGGGGTAATTATCATGATCAATTGCTCAAGCTTTTTAATTACACTTTTGATTCTTATGGCAATGCCAGTATTATGCTTTTAAATCGGTTTTCATATTTGAAGCGTCATTTACCGCCTGATTTAAAAGTGTTGGAAAGTAACACTTATCTCATTTTGGTTGAACTTTTAAAATCTCAAGTCTTGGAAAAAAGAGTTTTGAAGTCCTACCATGATATTGAAGGAACATTTGAAATGCGTGAAGCAGTGATCAAGTCATTAGAAGAACGGCTTGGACTCTTTATTTACGGACAAGATAAAGAGACTTTAATAAAAGAGCCTCATGCTTTTGAATCATTGTTGTTAAGCATTGCAGGCCAGCGACATGTGCTTAATCAGTTTCAGCCACTTCCTGATTGGTGTGGGGAGGGGGCTGATCATTTTTTAGTTCCCCAATTTCTTTTGGCGTAGTCTTATTATTGTCGATACCCCATCCTTGCAGTAAATGCAGTCCTAGGTTGAGAAAACATGGAGCAATGAATATTGGATGGCTGAGCACTGCATATGCTAGAGCATAAAAATTGAGTAAAATACTGAGTGTTATATAGAATTTGAAATACTCACGACTTCGCTTCCCATTGTTTATCCATTTAATATTCATGAACATATTAAAGAGCAGCAAACTTAGTAAGCCAACTTGTAAACTTGCACTAAGGACAAATTGAATTTCTTTGAGTTCAAAGGGCATTCGGCTCAATTTTTTTACGATAATACCTAAAAGCCAACCAAGAGATGTGGACAGCAGCATGGTGTTAAGAGACCCCGTTGCCATATTTAGGGCACAGAAGGTTAGCCTGTTAACTTTCCAAGAGAAGGGCGATTTAAAAAGAATCTTATTTGCTAGTTTCATGTGATAAGCATAAAATTAATGAAGTCGTTTGTCATTAATGAGGTGTCTTCATGTTCATAAGTGCGTTCTTTTTGGTCCTCTCTTTGGTTATTTTATATATTGCTGCAGAATTGAGTTTGTCTGGGGCTGAAAAAATTGGTCGGGCCATGCATCTTTCTCCTTTGGCAATTGGTATGTTGCTCGTTGGATTTGGGACTTCTTTGCCCGAATTTTTTGTATCTCATATTGCTAGCTATAAAGGGGACTATGGTATTGCCTTGGGGAATATTGTTGGATCAAACTTGGCCAATATTTTTCTTATTTTGGGTGTGTCTGCATGTTTTGTCGCTTTGCGCTTTCAAGGGAAAGAGGCTTTTTATAATCTCAGTTTGCATTTAATCATGAGTCTTTTGTTGGCCATCGTTTTATATTTTTCTTGGATTAATATCTTTTCTGGTCTTTTGTTTCTCATTCTGTTTTTTCTTTTTCTACATGGAGTTTATCAGCAGGCTAAAAAAACGCGCCAACAAAAAAAGCAAATACAGACAACAGAAGGTGCATCGACTTCTTTTTCGTGGAAATCTTCCTTCTGGGAGAGTGGAAAAGTTCTTTTGGGACTTGCTGGTCTTTATGCTGGCGGAGAATTACTTACAGTGCATGGCAGTTTGTTGGCAAAATTTATGGGGGTGCCGAGCTATATTATCTCCGTCATTTTTGTTGCCTTTGGAACTTCCTTTCCCGAACTTGCAACATCCCTAATTGCCATTTATCGTAAGAAAGACACAGAATTGATTATGGGAAATATTATTGGTTCCAATCTTTTTAATGTGTGCTTTATTTTGGGGACTTGTTCTTTTTATTCCTTTCCTTTAACTCAAACTTATTTGATGGAATCTTTAGGAATCGTGGGCTCTGCTCTTTTGTTATTTCTTCTTTACCTATTTAAAAGTGCCCTTTTTCGTTTTTGGGGATTCGTGTTTTTAGTAGCTTATGGTGCTTTTGTCTGGTTTTGGCTTGCTGGCTAAATAATATTTATCCTAAATGTTCATTCTCTTTGCGCCGAAAAGCGTATGCATTTGTTTTTAGGAAGTAATTATGAAAGAAGATGAATTATGCCGTGTTGATATTACTCTCGCTTTGAGGTTTGAAAAAGATTTTGTCTACGATGTCTATTTGCGTTTGTCGAAGGACAAGGTCGTCAAGATTGGTAAGCAGGGTGATAATGTTATTGATCTGCTTCGCAAGTATCACGAGAAGAAGGACGTTCAAGATATTTATATTTCGCGAGATGATTTCAAGCATTTCTCTCTTGTGATGAAAGAGGGGATGAAGGCGAGATTTTTTAATCCCGAAACGACAGAAGAAGAGCAGGTTGAACTTTTGGATAAAGGCCATCAAGTCGTTAAAGAATCGCTGAATAAATTTGGTGTCTCCAAAGAAAATATCGAGATGGCCGAAGAGATTTCTCGCACCTCAATGAAAACGATAAATAGGACACCTAATTTATTTCGTTTTTTGAAGCAGTTTGAGTCGACTTGCAGCAAAGAGTATTTACGCAGTGTTTTGGTTGGTTATACCACTATTTGCATGATTGACACTTTCGAGTGGAAGTCTGATGCCATTAAAGAAAAAGCGTCATTAGCTGCGATGTTGTGTGATATTACCTTAGAGCCTCGTGATTTTGAAGATATTCGTGCATATGAGGGACGTACTCATGAGCAGAGTAAGGAGACTCTTTCTAAGAGAGTTCTTATGCATCCTCAAAAAGTTATGTCGCTGTTGAGTGAAGAAAATGCACCTTGGGTATCTAAAGAGACTTTGACTATGATTGAGCAACATCATGAGCGTCCTGATGGGAGTGGTTTTCCTTTGGGGATTTCTCATCAGCGTATTCCCTTGCTCTCTGCCCTTTTTATGGTGGCGTTTCGCTTTGTAAATTTACTTTTTGAATATGAGTTTGATTTTCAACGTTGCAATGAAATTTTTGCTATTTTGCACAAAGAGTATGGAAAGGCCAATGGGCGCAAGGCAATTGATGCTTTGGCTACAATGTTGGGGATTTAGATTTTGAAAGAAAAGATCATTGTCGCCTATGTAGGATTAGATAAGCGTTACTGGCAAAATGTCCAGGAAGAGTTTGAGCTTATATATGGTGAAGCGCATGAATTTGAGTTTGTTCATCTGGTGATGAAAGCAGAAGAGCATATTCTTAAGTATTATCGTGTGATTCGAGATCGCAAGGTACAAATTCTATTTTTGGATTTTAATACTTATGAACAGCAAGTTCTTAAGCTGGCTAAAACCATTCGGCGTGATAGTTTCTTTTCCTACATGACTGTCATTGGTCTCTTTAGTTTTCAACAGGCAAAAAGTCCAATTCTGAAGGATAGTTTTCTAGCAGGGATTATGATTAACCACATCAAACTCAATGATGTCTATGATTCAGTGTTTGATGCCTACACCTTGCTCAATTTTGAAAATCATATTCGGCCTCCTTTCTTTTTGGCCCGATTTAAAGGACAGATCTTTCAAGTCAAAGAGACAGTCCGGGTGAATTATTTATCGACCACCGAAATGGGTATTGAAACGAATCATCCTTTAGAGCGCGCACATGTTGTTTCTGTTGGAAATAATCTTGATCCGGAAATAGTGCCTTCGCAGCAGTTTATGGTGAAGTCCGTTCAAAGCCATGGGCATTATTATAATTATTTAAATTGTGCTGTCTTAGACTTCCTTTTTGTTGATCAGCTTGGCGGGGGAAGTAAAAAAGATGCGATGGCTTTAGCTGAAATGAAAGATAAAGAAGAAACGAGAGCAGCACAAGTTATTAAGGCGAAAGAGGATTTTCGTCTTTGGTTAAAAACAAAAGAAAAAGATTCCGTTATAAAAAGTTTGCGTTTGCTTGTGATTGATCGCAATTTAAATCTTTTGTCGCAAGCGGATGATTGGATTGGAAATCTACCTTACTCCTTTAGGGCCCATGGGCATATTATGGATGTGGAGGACGAACTCAATCGTTTTCGCCCAAGTATTATTACGGTGCAGTATTTTGAAAAAGTTGCAGAAGTGATGGCCGAGCCGACAGTCGAAGAAAAGAAAGTTGTTTCCGCAAAGCCTGACGATAAAATGAAAATTAAATTGCAGCCAGAAGTTTATAACGATGAAAAATTTATTGAATCGCTGGTTGCTGCGGCTAAGAAAATCCCCCAGTATAAGCCCATCATTGTCGTGTTTGGTTATAGTAAAAAGGGATCGGGAAGCCTGCAAAAGCAGTTGGGCTATGAGAAAATCATGGTGAACGCGATGGATTTTGAGCTGGATGCCTTAATGTCAATGGGCTCTTTGTTTGAAAACAAGAATAAGTTTTTTAATCCTATGACAATTACCAATAAGGTCTTTATAGAGAAAAATGATGATCTGAGTATTGCAACAATTAATTATAATATCGAGGTTGTCGCGATGAGTGAGTCTGTTATTTATTTCTCTTCGGCCCAAACCATTGCAGCCTATTCTGTTTTTGAGTTAGAAAATCCCGCCAAGTTGCATATTACGGTTGTTCCCATGAGTAACTCCGAATCTCAATTGTATCCCAAGGCCTATAAGGGGCTGATTCACGCTTTTGATAAAGAGCAGAAAGACAAGCTGCGTAAATTTATCATTTCAGAAGGCAAAAAGTAGTTGGCGCACTGGGCCAAAATGCAAAAGTAATTCACAAGATTTTCTTTTTCTGACATCATAGTGGCAGTTTGATTGTATTTATGAGGAGCTGACTATGGTGGAAAAGAATTTAGAATCAATGAATGACTTGGTAAGTCTTTGTAAAAGAAGAGGATTTATATTTCAAAGTTCTGAAATATATGGAGGCTTAGGGTCTTGTTGGGATTATGGTCCGCTCGGCGTGGAACTCAAAAATATTGTGAAGAATCGTTGGTGGAAGGCAATGACCTATCGTGATGATGTGGTTGGTGTTGATGCTTCTATTCTTATGCATCCCACAGTCTGGAAGGCTTCTGGGCATGTTGATAATTTTACTGACCCTTTGATTGATTGCAAAAAATGTAAATCGCGTTTTCGTGAAGATAAGATTGATGTCAATGCTCCTTGTCCTAATTGTGGGGCCCAAGGTGAATTTACAGAAGCTCGTGAGTTTAATCTTATGTTTAAAACTCAGATGGGGGCAGTTGAAGATACTGCATCGACAGTTTTCTTACGTCCTGAAACTGCTCAGGGGATTTTCGTGAATTTCCCTAATATCCAATCAACCATGAGAAAGAAGCTCCCTTTTGGTATTGCTCAGATTGGTAAAGCTTTTCGCAATGAAATTACTCCAGGAAATTTTATTTTTAGAACTCGTGAATTTGAACAAATGGAAATGCAATATTTTGTAAAACCCGGTTCTCAAAAAGAATTTATGGAAATGTGGAAAGAAGAGAGATGGAAGTGGCACGTGTCTAATGGTATTCGCCCAGAAAAACTTCGCTACCATCCGCATGGGGAAGGTGAGCTGGCCCACTACGCAGATGCTGCCTTAGATATTGAATATGAATTTCCAATTGGCTGGGGAGAGATGGAAGGTGTTCACTCCCGTACTGATTTTGATCTTAAACAACATCAAGAGTTTTCAGGTAAAAATCTTCAGTATGTCGATCAGCTAGATGGCAATAAAAAGTATATTCCTTATGTCATTGAAACATCTGTGGGATGTGATCGCCATTTGTTGGCCATTTTATGTGATGCTTATCGCGTGGAAAATCCAGGAACGGAGGAAGAGCGAGTTGTTATGCGTTTTGCTCCTCATATGGCACCGATCAAAGCGGCCGTTATGCCTTTAATGAAAAAGCCTGAGTTAGAAGAAATAGCCACAGGTCTTTATAAAGAATTACAAAAATATTTCAAAATTGAATATGATGTCGCGGGATCGATTGGGAAGCGTTATCGTCGCCAAGATGAAATTGGGACACCGTACTGTTTTACTATTGACTATGATACAATTGAAGACCGTACCGTGACTGTGAGGGATCGCGATTCAATGTCTCAAGAAAGAGTTTCTTTAGATAAAATTGTCGATTTTATGAGAGATAAGATCAGGGACTAATGCAAAAATTCTTGAAGGAAAAATTCAAGGCTGAACTTCAAAAAGCACCGTTTGATCATATGGCCGTGGGATTGCTTGACTTAAAAAAGAAAAGCTATTCAACGGCCTCTCTTTTAGGGGCAGAAGAGACTTTTTTTGATTTAGCCAGTATCTCAAAAGTTTTCAACTTAGCGGGAGCAAAACTCATTTATCCAGAGTTATTTGATGCTCAGATGGATTTGTTATTAAACCATCAGGGAGGTCTTCCTGCTTGGGGTTTGCTTTCTCATTCCAATTGGAAAGATCAACTGTTGCAGTATGAGATCAAGGAGTCACCTGTCGAGTATTCCGATTTTTCGGCATTGCGCTTGATGCTCGAACTAGAACAGAAATCTAAAAAATCATTATACGAATTGATGAAACCTCATTGGCATGATGATATTCGTTTTTGGAAGGATTTGGAGCTTTCGACTCATTGCCCATGCTACGGTATGCGTTCTGGGAAAAAAATTATTGGTGAAGTGCACGACCCCAATGCTTATAATTTAGATTGCTATACTTCTCATGCAGGTCTTTTTGCTCCTGTTGCTGCAGTTTTGGAAACTATTTTACGCTGGAATGAGCAATTTCAATTATTGTCATATATGGAGCAACACTTAAAAAAGAAAAATGCAGATGTTCGTTATGTTAATGGCTGGGATACTTTAGCGCGACCAGATGATTCTTTAGCTGGACGCAATTTGAGTTCCTTTGTTTTTGGCCATTTGGGTTTTACTGGAACGAGCTTGTGGATTGATTGTGAGAGACAATTGGCCGTTGTGATTCTGACAAACGCAGTTCAGTTTTATTGGTATGAGCGAGAAATTTTAAATAAATTGAGAAAAGAAATAGGGACTTTGTTGTTCCATGAAAAGGATTTGCTATGAAAGCTTATAGTAAAGATGATTTAATTTCGAATATTGACCATATAAAGAAAGTCTTTTTCTTTCGGATTTCGGGAACAGGGATGGGCGCTGCCGCAACTTTGTTGAAAGAGTCTGGCTTTGATATTTCCGGCTGTGATATGAGCTTTGATCCCCCGATGGGAGATTATCTCAAGCAAGCAGGGATTCCTTGTTATGATATTGATAAAGTCGATTGCAGTTTTCTCAAGCAGTATGATCTCATCGTCGTGGGAAATTCGGTGGCCAATCCTAATAAAGGGGAGGCGGGCCGTTACGCACGCCTTATTGAAGAAGCTGAAGTTCCTTTTGCTTCCTTCCCAACCGTGCTTGGGGCTTTATTGCTAAGGCATCGCGATGTCGTTGGCATTGCTGGGACTCATGGTAAAACAACGACGACTTATCTCGCTTTGCAATTGTTCCGAAATTTAGGCATGAATCCGGGCTATTTTATCGGTGGCGTTTTGAATGATGCCCCTCCGTCAGCGCTTGGTGAAGGACTGTTTTTTATTGAATCAGATGAATATGACTCCGCTTATTTTGAAAAGTTTTCTAAATTTCGCTCTTATGAATTAAATCATATGATTTTGACTTCTCTTGAATTTGATCACGCAGATATTTTTGAAAATTTAGAACAGATTGAGTCCGAATTTACTGCCGTCCTTCCACATTTGAGTGGACAGGTGATCGCTTGCCATCAGTATGAGAGCGTCAATCGTCTTCACAAACAATGTGGTGAGCATAAGGATTGGTTCTTGTATGGCGAAGATGGTCCAATTGGTCCACGCAATATTATCTCGGGAGAGAAAGGTTCTTCGTTTGAATTATCTCTTTGGGGAGATTGGCATCGTTTTGATACCAATTTAATTGGCATTCACAATGTTCTCAATCTGGCGTCTTGTCTTATATTTGCCTATACCCAAGG
>QKCN01000069.1 GCA_003245675.1 Bacteriovoracaceae bacterium
GTGGGTCATTTTCAGTAGCCCACACTGCCCCACTCTCCTTTTCAGCATCTTGTCGCATCGTACGAAATTTATATACGGTAAATGCTTTTTCCTTTTCACCGACTCGAGTTTGACGAAAAAATATTGGCCCAGGGGAGTCAAAACGGACCAGCAATGCAACCAACGGCCAAAGAGGAAATGCTAAAAAAATGCCAACAGTTGACAGAAAAACATCAAGAAACCTTTTATAAAAACGTAAAAATGGCGTTACACGAAAACCATCAGAATAAAGAAACCAACTGGGCTGAATATGCTCAATGAGCAATTTGCCATTGATTTCTTCATAAAACGATACTGCATCAACAATATCCACCCCCTCAAGTTTACAGCGCAATAGTTCACGAACAGGAAGCACTCCGCGCCGCTCAGTAATCGCTACGACCAAACGGCCAGCCTTTCCCTGTCCAACTAAATCACCGACATCATCAATATGTCCTACAATCTTCGTTTGAGGAACAGTAACGATATCAGCAGGGGGCTGAATAAATCCGGCAAAAACATATCGACCGGTGTTTTGATCTAAACTTTTTTGAACAGCTTGAGCAAGGGGACCGGCCCCTATGATAAAAACTCGGTTAGCCACCCCAGGAAGACTCAACATCCTGAGAAAAACCAGATGGGCCAACAACTGAAGGACTCCGAAGATCAGTAAGGAGAGGGAAAGATATCCTCGCCCAATCATAGCAATAGGAAATATATAATAAAAGGCCGATAGAATAAAAAAAGTCAGCATTATTGAAATAGCGGTATGTGCCGCCAAATCAAGCCCTGATGGACGTCCAGTCCAACGATACATCTCACAAAAATAGGCTGAAAAAATAGCAACAACGTAAAAAACTGCCAATCGGAGACCAAATGGTCCTAAAAAGGTTATCATGTTAAACGTACTATCGAAATAAAACAGATAACCTAAGACAAGAGCTAAAATAGCAAGTAGAGCGTCTATCAACACCAAAAAAAAAGTCAGCCGCTGCATTAGCATGCCCTTCAAAGACTCCCTATTTTATTGATCTTAGAAGTTTTCTGGCCTGCTCAGCGTCCGGCCCCGGACCGATATCAATAACAGTCTGCAAGGCTTTGCGGGCATCAACGCTATTTCCTACCGTCAATAAAGCCTCGCCTTGGTGTAAACGAACAGCAGGAACTTTCGGCAATAATTCTGCCGCCTTATTTAGAATGTTAACAGATTCTTCATTTCGTCCATTTTTTAGTAAAGCATATCCCAAAGTATCCATAATAGCAGGATTCGCAGGCTCACTACGGAAGGCTTTAATAGCCAAAGCCAACCCCTCTTTTGGATCTCCAAAATTTCCGGCGCCGTAGAGGTAAGCCAAATTATTCATAGCGGGAACATAATTTTCATTCTTGGCCAAAACCTCACGATAGAAGCTTACAGCCTTTTTTTTCTCACCCAATTGATCATAAATAGCCCCTAAAGTAAAAACACCTTGAATAAAATCTGGGTTAGAATCACGTAATTCACTTAAAACTTTAATAGCAAGGTCAGTACGTTTACTTCCAGCATACAAGGCTCCCAATTGATAGGACAAAAGCGCCTTTTCCTCATTTCTAACATGTTCAAGTCCCTGTTTTAAAATTAACTCAGCCTTATCAGCGTCACGTTGGGCTTGATAAATAGAAGCCATTAAAGTATATCCATAAGCTGACTCTGGAGAACCATCGATTTTTTGCTGAGCTAATTTAATAGCCTTTTCTTTCTCACCAATCTTGAGCCAAGCGCCAATCAACAATGGAAGCCCTGTGTCTGGCTTAGTCTTATCTAGTTTTTCAAACAACTTAATTGCTTCATCTGGCTTTTTTTGATCAAACAACAATTTGCCACGAAGTTCCAGAATCTGTGGATTTTCTGGATGGGCAGCATAGGCATCTTCAATTATTTTTGCAAAAGCAGATTTATCTTTATTGCGGAGAAAATATCCTGCTTCAGCCAAAAATCCTTCGACACTTCCAGTCTCTCGTGCGGTCTGATAATAGGCCTTGGCCTCAGCCTCATTCCCCTGAATTTCTGTTAGGGCAGCCAATGAAGTAAGAGCTTTAATTTGTTTAGGATCAATTTTCAGTATAGCTTGATATTCTTCGATAGCCTTATCTCGTTGTCCCGCCGAAAGATAATAATTAGCCAAATTAAAATATGGCGTAAAATAATCAGCTTTAACCTTTTTGGCATTTTTTAGTGCCGCAATGCCCTTGTCAATTTGCTTTTGGGCAAAAAAGGCTGCTGCCATAAAATTATAAAGAATGGCATCTTGTGCTGTACCATCCAATCCCTCTTCCAATACTTTTATTGCCTCATTATATTTTTTTTCTCGCAGATACAGTGAGGCGAGCATAACCCTTGAGTTAAGCCCTTCAGGAGAAGCATCAACAGCTTTAGAGAGTTCAATTTCTGCCGCGTCTTTATTCCCTTTAGAAATACTTATTAATCCCTTTTTTAGGTGAACGTCTGCCAATGAAGGATCCAAGTTACTAGCCTTATCAAGATATTCCATGCCTTTATCATATTCACCTTTAGCTACATACGCGCTACCAAGAATATTATAAGCCATGGCATTGTTACTATCCACATCCAGAACTTTAGATATCTCACTAATGGAGTCATCGAATCTTTTTTGTCGCAACAAGACCATCGCAACCATTAATCGTGATGGTGTATGCTTAGCTTGGACATCAAGTGCCCGCTGAAATTGGTTCAACGCTAACTCATAATGACCCAAACGATATTCAGCTAAGCCAAGGTAATAATACCCACTGAGGTCGGGCATTCCTTGCAATGACTCCCGAAGTTTTAGCGCGGAATCTTCAAAATTCCCTTTCGAAAAACTGACTAGGCCAGCCAAGCGCATGCCTGCAGGATGTTTAGGAAAACGTTTTTCTAGTTCGTCAGCAACTTGCTGTGCACTTCGTCAGCAACTTGCTGTGCACCCTCATTATCTCCCAAGTCAAGCAAAAACATGCCGGTTAAAAAGCGAGCACCAATATCATTGGGATCAATCGTCAAAACCTGCCGGTATGCCTCCAGAGCTTCTTTTTTATTTCCTTGGCGGGTTTCAAAAGTGGCAAGCAAAAAATAGACTCTTTTGTCATTAGAGAAATTTTTCACCATTGAATCCAATAGTGACCGAGCCTGCTCTTTCCAATTCAGCTGGATATATATTTGTACCAAGTATAGGTATGGAGAAATATTATTTTTATCTAAATCTATCGCCTCCTGGAGCGCCTCCTCGGCACCGGGCAAATCGCCACGCGCGGCTAAAATTCTGCCTTGATATTCTCTCGACAAAGAATTTTTGGGATTATTTTTTAAATACTGGGTAAGTTCCGACTCCGCCCCATCAACATTATTTAATGATAAAAGCAGCCCTGCAAGATCAAGCAAAACTCGACTGTTAGCTGGATCTTGAAGTTTGACCTTTTGAAACTCTTTTTCTGCCTTATCAAGCTTTCCGCTCTTTTGATACGCTAACCCAAGTTGGTACCGCGCTTCAACA
>QKCN01000063.1 GCA_003245675.1 Bacteriovoracaceae bacterium
AAAAAGGGGGAGTCCTAAGACTCCCCCCACTCAAATGCCTATCAGTATAAAACTTAGGGTTGAAATTTTTCAGGACAAATAGTTACGTCTTTGCCAAGTTCTGCAGCAAGATTTTTACAGTGTTGCATCAACAGGTCATGACGCTTGTAAAAATCATTTTGCAAGCTCTCTTCATTTGCATAAGTCGTAGCAACAACGGAATCCCAGTCTGCGATCTCAGATGTTTTTGCAGAATAATCAGATTCCTCTTTGTAAAACTGCAATGCTGCTTCAATACTTTGTTTATAAGGAAGAAGTTCTGCTAAAACAGCATCTTTTTTCGCGGCATCAACGGTGTAGTAATTTACCCATTCTGTTTCACTCTTAAGAGCTTTAAACATATCCGCATAATAAATCCCTCTTTCCACTTCACTATCTAAGGAATTAGCTCCTTCTGCTGCTGCTGCATCTCTCATATCTTTCTGAACTTGTCCTAAAACACTTATGCCAGCATTAAATTCATCATCAGAAACAAACTTAAGTGCCGCTGCTGATTCACCAGATGCTTTTGCTTTCTCATAGTTACTGTAAATATGATCGCAAACAGATCTTGAAAATTCAGTAATGGCAACTTTCTTTGCATCTCCTGTTTCTACCCAAGCTCCAGTACCACAGCGTTTACGACTGTTTGTAAAATAGATACTAGAAAAATCACGCACACTCATTGATTTAACAGTCTTAGACTCACCTTTGTCATACAAAGCCGTCTTCATAAAATCTGCAAGTCCACAAGGGTCATTAGAGTCAGCAAGGGCCCATCTCATAAGCATTACAATCGTTGCATCATTAATCTGAGAAGACCAAAGACAGCCAGTAGAGCGCCCTTGAGAGTCTTTACCATGGTTATTAGTTGCTAGTGAAGAACCGTAGATCCCATATCCATCATAGCCCTTTTTATAGTTATTAGGGTGAGTTGACTTCATGTACCAATCACAAGAACAAGAAGAACAGGTATATGCAGAGACAGATTTACAGGCACCAAACATTGGATACCACTCTCTGTTAATTGTTCCTTTTTGCGGAATACTCCATGTTCCATCCGATACGGCCTTAGGGCGATTTTTAATGAGCTCAAGAATTTGAGCATCAGAAAGTGTAGCCAAGCGCGCACGATACTGATCAAGGGTTTCAGCTGCATAAGTCGCTGTCCCCAAGAATACAGAAATAATAAATAAATAAATTAGTCGCATACGTCCCTCCTCGTTAGGATATATTGTCTTAAATTGTCCAAAAGCGTTTAACTTTAGTTTAATTTTAAGCGAGGGCCAAAATGAAAAGAATACGGCAAATTTGTTTCTCAATCACATTCATATTATTTCAATAACTTAACCATGGTTTATTTTTTCTAAACCCTTAAAATGCCGAAAAATGATGCCTCAAAAAGTTGCTGTTATTTAAGAAAACTTAAACTTATCCTAGAAAGGATGCGATTTCCTGTCTGAATTTCTCTAAATCGTCCTCGCGAGGAATATAATTAATCCCAAAAGCAGGACGAGGAACTTCCCAATTAATTTCTTTCATCGCAGTTTCTAAGATCTTAGGAGATTGCCCTCCCCAACCATAAGAACCGAATGCAAAGGCAAGTTTATTGGCAGGTCTTAAACCTCTGAGGTAAGTCAAAAATGCTCCCATGGTGGGCAAAATTTCATTGTTCAAAGTGGGAGATCCAAGGAAAACATAACGTGCATCAATCAAATCAGTCATTGCATCTGAAATGTGCGAATGCGTGAGGTTAATTAATTTTACGGGAATGTTTTTTTCATTGAGCACATACTGAATTTCACGCGCCATGATTTCAGTAGAATTCCACATGGTATCGTAAATCACCACGGCCTTTTCTTTATGGCCATAAAGCGACCAGCGCTGATACATGTCTAAAAGTTCTTTAATATAAGAACGAACCATAACCCCATGACTAGGAGCGATCAGATCAATTTCCAAACCAGAAATAGCTTTCAGTGCAGCCTGCACGCTCTTACCAAAAGGAAGAACGATATTAGCGTAATACTTCATCGCCTGTTCCTCGAAAGTTGAAAAGCCAACTTCATCATCATAGAGATATTCAGAAGCAATATGCTGTCCCATAGCATCGTTGGAAAACAAGATTTTTTCCTCAGGCATATAACTGACCATGGAATCTGGCCAATGCACCATTGGAATGGGAACAAAAGAAAGTGAGCGCTTACCCAGAGAAATAGAGTCTCCCGCTTTGACTACTTTGAAGTTCCAATTATCTCCTCCAAAGTGACGCTTGAGCCCTTTCTCTCCTTGCATTGAAGCAACCACTGTAGCATTGGGTGCGAATTCCATAATGGCCGGAATGGCGCCAGAATGGTCCATTTCCACGTGATTAGAAATGACATAATCAATTTTGGACGGATCGATGACTGAAGAAATTCTTTTGATCAACTCCGCGGTCAGATGAGGTTTAACTGCATCAATCAATGCAATCTTCTCATCAATCACTAAGAAAGCATTATAACTGCTTCCCTTATCTGTAGAATAACCATGAAAATTTCTCAAATTCCAGTCAATTGCTCCAACCCAATAAATGCCTTTTCTAATCTCTTGTGCCTTCATGAACTCGCGCCCCTCTCTTGCTACAATATTTGCGAATTATTCAACTTCAGAGAAGTCGTCTTTGCCAACACCACAAAGTGGACATGCCCAATCATCTGGAATATCAGCAAATGCTGTTCCAGGTGCAATTCCATGATCTGGATCACCTTCTGCTGGATCGTAAACATAACCGCAAACATCACATACATACTTTTTCATATTTTCCTCCTTAAATTACACCAATGTTTTGGACTCGTTAAGTTGTACCCTAAAATAACCTGATTTTTAAATAAGTCAATAAAAAACTTGTTTTATTTTTTATTAATACTGCCGAAGGAAGCTTGTTGCAGA
>QKCN01000040.1 GCA_003245675.1 Bacteriovoracaceae bacterium
ATAAAAGTTATGTATGCGGCGCATTTCCTCTTATTTCGGAAATATTTCTTTAACTTCAGCTTACTTTAAGCCCCAAATTTTCCTATTTTTTTGTCCAATATGGTTTTTTTTATCTACTCCGTTTGACTCCAGAAACATTTTCACCAAGAAGATACTTTTGAACTTGCTCTTCTTTTCTGTCCTCTTTTCTTAATTCTGAGAGAAACCTTTAATATGGATAGTTACAATCACTACTTCGGCACCGCGGGCTCGTGGGGTAGCCAGGATATCCTAATGGGCTTCGAAGTAAGATTCTTACGAAGATACCCATTGACTCGTGTTCGAATCGCGGCGGGCCCGTTAATCTACTTTTGACCCAATTTCTTTAATTTTAACATGAGCTTGTTATCATTTCCTGGCTGAACTCGCTTTCGAAAAGTTATCTATGTGTTTTACGAGCTTCTTGGCATTACATGTGAAAAGTGTTTATTAAAAAGTGTTTATCCTTAGAATTTTTTTCAAAAAAGAGATCTCCGGAACTACAAAAAGAGGTCCCAGGATGGAAAAGAAACCCGAACTTTCACTGAAGATAAAATGGATTGATGGAAAAAACTCTGAAGAATTGGAAGCTGCTTTTTACGTCCGCAGGGAAGTCTTCATAAAAGAACAAAACGTTCCCGAAGCAGAGGAACTTGACGAAGCTGACCTTAGCTCCCGGCACGTAGTTGTATATGCATCTGACAGACCGGTTGCCACGGGCAGACTCTTTAATGATGGAAAAATCTGGCTTATCGGAAGGATTTCCGTCCTGAAAGAATGTAGGGGAAAGCAAATCGGCAGCCTCGTTGTGGAAAAGCTTCTGGAAAAAACTGTTGAACTTGGGGTAGAAGCCGTCCATATTCACGCACAGACCCATGCTATAAGCTTTTATGAGAAGTTTGGGTTTATCGCCTATGGGGAAACTTTTCTTGAAGCTAACATAGAGCATATCTCAATGATAAAAATTTTTGATGTTAAGGCTGCTAGAAGTTTGTTGAGAAAGAGGATTTTTGAGAAAGAAGATTGCTGAGAAAGAAGATTGCTGAGAAAGAAGATTAGTGATATCATTATCTTAACATTGAAAAAGGCATATTTTCAATAATGTCGATGTCTCCGAGGGCCTCCAGTTTATTACTGTATTCCAGTTTATTACTTATTCTTCTGGCAGAAATACAGGAATCGGAGACAACGATTTTTATATTACTACCCGATTATTCGCCTGCACCGAAAGCTGCTTTAAGCTTGAGTTCATCTTCTTTTGAGAGGGATGTCCTAACTATTGTTGCATTGAATTTGTTCAGTTTTTCAAGAGCTTTGTCTTCCGTCCATTTTGAGATCAAAAGGAAAAGGGCAGATCCACCAGGTTTAATGGTTTCACCCACTTCTTTGATGAAGTCATCGTTGATCCCATAATCGTAAAGTTTGCTGGTGATTGCACCGGCAACAGCACCAACTGCCAGCCCAAGCCAGGGCATCCAGAAAAAGAGTCCTATCAGCATACCCCAAAATGCTCCCCCTAGTGCACCCGCACCAACGAGATGTGTTGCTTGTTTAACCTTTACTTTACCGTCAGGTTTGCGAACAACAATGGCAGCATCATCAAGAACTATCAACTCTTCCTTTTTGAGCTGGTTTATAGCTTCATCCATTTCAGATGCGCCGGTCTCATTCGGAAACGCAAAAACAATTAACTCACTCACGTTCTATTCTCCTTTTATTCACTCTATTGGTAGTTCAAAATACGAGATTCAAATAATCAGATGTCGAGTTTTAGAAAGAGACCCCTATAATTAACGGGTTAAAACAATATTTAAGCACTCGCAAATGAGCAAAGTTTCTTTGAGAAGCTCTCTTAAAAATAAAAATCCTTAGGTCAGTTTCTTCACCAAGATCAAAATGAAAAATAGAGCAAAGTCAAATTAATATATTTTGATGATACAATGCTTTATGGGGAAGAGAAAACAAAGCAAAAAGCAATTCTTTGGACAAATAATGCTACAGAAAAGTAAGGTCATTAGGCAGTAAGGTTATTGGGCAATTTAGTCAGTTCCTTTAACAGAAGTATTAATTGAAGAAAATATCATTCAATTGAAAAACAAGTTCATTCTGTTTTCTCTTCAGCGTTCTGCGCTTATTGTATTTTTTGGGGAACTATATCGGATGTGAATTCTCAAAATATATGTTCAGATTTCACGATAACTTTCAGATTTCACGATAACTTTCAGATTTCACGATAACTTTCAGATTTCACGAGTAACATCCATGTAAAAAGAAGTGGGCACTTCCGGAAGAGAAAAGGTGCGATGCAATCATGAGGGGAGCTGTCAAGGAACATATGGAAAATAAAAATAACTCTTCTAACCTCGGCTCGGTTGTTTCGGTGCGTGGCAGTATCGTTGATATAAGGTTTGAGAAGTATTTGCCTCCCATATACTCATTGCTGCGTGCAGGAAAAGGTGGAAAAATTGCCATTGAAGTCCTGACTCAGCTTGATTCGCATCGCGTTAGGGGGATTGCATTGACTCCTACGGAGGGGCTTTCCAGGGGCACGTTGGTGGAAGATACGGGCGGACCATTGAAGGCACCTGTAGGCAGGGGAATTCTTTCTCGCATGTTTGACGTGTTTGGAAATCCCATCGATCACAAGGCGCCTCCGTCAGATGTCCAGTGGCGCACAATTCATCAACCTCCCCCGCCTCTGATACGTCGGTCAACGCGATCTGAAATCTTCGAAACCGGCATCAAAGCTATAGATGTGCTGGTGCCCCTTGAGCGCGGAGGTAAAGCTGGCCTTTTCGGTGGGGCAGGGGTTGGCAAAACGGTACTGCTGACCGAGATGATTCACAATGTGGTCAGGCAGCAACAGGGGGTTAGTATTTTTTGTGGAATCGGGGAGCGTTGTCGTGAA
>QKCN01000115.1 GCA_003245675.1 Bacteriovoracaceae bacterium
AAAGCCTACATTGGAATTCATGTTATTGAGGAACTAAAATGTCGTTAAATGAGAAAATAGTAAAATTAAAACTACTGGATCATTTTGACCGCGAATTTGGCTTGCCCAGCTATGAAACATTGGGAGCCGCGGGAATGGATGTGCGAGCATCTTTGGAAAATAGAGGTGAATTGATTATTGCACCTAAAGCTCGGGTTCTCATTCCAACGGGGCTATCTGTGGCAATCCCTCAAGGATATGAAATTCAGGTGCGTCCTCGTTCGGGACTTTCTTTTAAGACGAATTTGTTATTGACCAATAGCCCAGGCACCATTGATTCCGATTATCGCGGAGAAATAAAGATTATTATGGGGAATATGGGGGATGAGCCTTATGTTGTTCACCATGGTGATCGCGTGGCACAGTTAGTTCTTGCCCCTGTTACTTTTATAAAATGGGAAGAAGTTAATGAACTTTGTGCTACTCAGAGAGGCAGTGGGGGATTTGGTTCAACAGGAAGGGGGAAGGATGATTAAGACATTCCCTTATCGGTCTTTTGCTTCGGCTCAAGAGGCTTTTGCCTCTTTTAAAGTTTTGATGACTCCAGAGTATATCAAAAATGCTGTTGGGGGGCGTCCAGCTCAGCTAGAGGCTGATGAGCAAAACTTAGTCTTAAAAGGAACGACAAAAGGTGGAGAAATATTTTTCCGTTTTATTGAAAATGTTTTAGAAATAGAAATCAATCTTTCTTTTCTACTGCGCCCTTTGCAAGGGAAGATTTGGAAAGATTTGGAAGCAGAATTACAGGAAATTTTATAATTAAGAGGTTAGAGTCGATGAACACTCATAAAGTGACTTTGATGCCAACAGGGCGAGTCGTTGAAGTAAATGAAGAGAAAAACTTATTTGTACAACTTCGCGAGCAAGAGGTTTACATCAACACCATCTGTGGTGGATATGGTAAATGCGGAAAATGTGTCATTAAAATTATTGATGGCGACCAAAATATCAATGAGCCGACTTTTGAAGAGAAGCAATTGCTCGGAAATGTTTTTTCTATCACTCGTGAGCGCCTTGCTTGCCAGACTTTTGTCTATGGTGCCGTTACTGTTGATCTTTCTGCACACGATGAAACCAAGGACAAAAAAGAGAGAAAGAATGTGACGACAAATTCTTCTGCGAAACTGCGCAAAAGGGATGATGTTCGTCAAATGTATCGTGAACGCAAAGAAGCGAGCGATGAGAAAAAAGCACAAAAAGAGCAAAAACTTAAGGAAAAAGAGGGAGGCTTTCGTCGTCCTAAAGCTTTTTCCTATGTTAACCATGATGAGAGCGAAGAATGAAAATAGGTTTTGATGCCAAGAGGGCCTTTTGTAATAAATCAGGCCTTGGAAACTATGCTCGTAATCTTTTGGAGAATCTCTTCGATCTTTATCCTGATAATGACTATTACCTTTATACTCCCGAGAAGAGAGTGCCTTTTGCTCGTGGAATAGAAGGTATTGTGCGTATGCCTGAATCAGGACTGAGTGAAGCTTTTTCTGGGATTTGGCGCTCTTGGGGGGTGCACAAGCAAATTGCAAGAGATGGCATTGATCTCTACCACGGTCTTTCGCATGAAATACCAATTGGTCTATCTAAGAAAGTTAAAACGGTAGTGACCATTCACGATCTTATTTATTTGCGCCTACCTCATCTTTTTCCTTGGATTGATCGCAAGGTTTATGATTTCAAGTTTCGTTATGCTTGTAAGCATGCCGATCACATCATTGCGATTAGTGAACGCACTAAGGAAGATATTATTAATATTTTTAATATCAACGAAGATAAAGTTTCTGTTGTGTATCAAAACTGTAACCCTCGTTTTTATGAACCTTGGGATGAAGAAAATCTTTATCAACTTTTATGTTACTATGCTTTACCGCCGCGCTATTTCCTTTATTTGGGAAATATTGAGCCCCGTAAAAATTGTTTAAATATCATTAAAGCTTTTATGCAATTGCCTAAAGAATTGGATTATTCTTTGGTTTTGGCCGGGGGAGGAGGAAGCTATAAGCGAGAATTAGAGTCGTTTGTTGAGCAGCATGGCCTTTCTGAACGCGTGCGTTTTTTGGGTTTTGTTAAGAATGAAGATTTGCCTGGTCTTTACCAAATGGCCAAAGCTTTTGTTTATCCTTCTTTTTATGAAGGCTTTGGAATTCCTCTTTTGGAGGCCATGAATTCTAGAACACCAGTGATTAGTTCTCTTGGAAAGCCTTTTGAAGAAGTGGTGCGTGATACAGGTCTTTTGGTTGATCCTTACTCTGTTGAAGAGATTGCTAAGGCCATGCATAAAATTGCGACGGACGATGAATTCGTAAAATCTTTAAAAACAAGAGCTTGGGATCAGGCTCAATTCTTTCATCAAGAGAAAGTCACTTTTGATTTAATGAAAGTTTATCGTAAAATTTTATCCGAGTAGCTTTCTCAAGTATTCTCTTTTTTGACCGATAAGACAGGGGTGAAGTATTTATTTTTACTCTGTCTTATTTCTTTTTCCGTTTGGGCCCAAGATTTGAGTCTAGAAGAGCTTGTGGTTAAAATTGAGAAGACTAATGATCCAGTCTTAAAGGTCCATTTGTTGCAGCAGGCAGAATTGAGTTTAGTTGAAAATTTTTCGTTGCGCATACCGAGTGATCTAGAAGCAAAGCGCTTAGCGGCTATTGAGCTAGAGCCACAAGAGATTTTTCAAAAACGATACAAGGCTTGGAAAGCGGCCTATAAAAGTGATGATTTTCGGGGCATCTTAAAAAAATGTTTAAAAGAGCAGAGCCTAAGTTCTAAAGAGATGAGGACTTTAAAAGATGTTCGCCTTAAAGGTGCTTATGTGCGCCAGCTTTTTCATATTCTCGATGAATCTCATACTGCGCCTGAAAACTTTTCTAAATTTATTGTTAAATTTGGAAAACTAAATGATGCTCTGTCGGCAGGACAGTCCGGTAAAGCTAAAAAAATTGCAGAAGTCCTCAGCGATATTATGGAAAATAATAAGTTATTAAAGATGTCGCGCAATATTTCGTTTACTCCGACAGAAGGATTTCAGGCTTATGTAAACTTTGCTTTGCAGCAGATGAAGGATGTGGTCGCAACGCCCACGATGAGCTTAGAATCTTTGCACCTATTGCGCAAACGCATGAAAGATTTTCACCAGATTTATCTTTTTGTTTATGATGTTTCTGGTGATGAAAAGTTGGATCGCATGCAACGCCTTATAAAATCGTTGATTGATGATTTAGGAGAAATGCACGATGTATATACCAATATGTCTTTGCGGGGAGAGTTAGATTATCATCTCTATCAAAGTAAAATATTGCCCTCTATAGATCATTCCGTTCAACGATTTGTACAAGGAATTTCAACTCAAAGTTGCAATATTCGACTTAGTTCAATTCCTTAAATTCTTTTTGAAGAGCGTTGTAATCAGAGCTTTCTCTTAGAGGCTGTAGCTCTCGAATATTTTTAACTTCTTCCCATTTTTTAAAGCCCAGCGCAAAGGAATCACGTAGCGCTTGAGCTGCTTCTTTGTTATGTCCTTTGACTGAATAAAGCAGACTTAAAAAGTAGCAGGCAGAGGCATCCTTATTTGTACATGCTTTTAAAAAGTGATCAACAGCAGGTTGGAATTGCTTTTCTTGTTTATGAATGCCTCCCCAAATTCCACAACTGAGAACATCGCCAAGTTTACATCCAAGAGTGAAAAAGCGGATGGCCGCCTGATCGGCATTGCCTTTTTGAAGGAAGAGGTGACCTGCATTAAAACAGGAAAGTGCTACATTGTTTTTTTCACAACTTTCAACAGAGTAGGCAAGTGTCGCTGATTCTTTTTGGGAGCAGGCTTTGGTATTGTTCTTTTGGCAGGCTTGATCTAGGTAGGGAATTGCTTTTGCTGTGTCATTTTTTTTGAAGTAAAATTCTCCTAGATTAGCACAGCCTTCAGCTAGTTTCAGATCACAAGCTTGTTTAAAATATTTTTCGACAAGTCCCATCTTTTTTTGTTTGAAGTAAAGATAGGCAAGTGAATTACAGCATTCTGCATGTTTGCCATCACAGCCTTTGCCAAGCATATTGGCAGCTTCTTTCATTTTACGGCGTTTGAGTTGATAGGTGCCTAGCTGATAACAGGCATTGTTATTTTTGAATTTGCATCCTTTTTCCCAATATGTTTCTGCTTTTCCCATATTCTTCTTTGCGAAAAAAGTATTTCCTAGTTCTAAGCAACTGTTTCCATCTTTTTGCTCACACGCCTTTGCGAGTTCGAGTTCTCGATTTTGCTCTTTCAATTTATCGAGTTTTTGGAGTAAATTTGCTTCTTTTTTGAGTTCTCTATTTTTCTTTTGAGCATCTTGTACCTGATCTTTGAGGCTAGGCTTTTTTTCATCGCTAGAAATTGCCCAAAGAGAGAAGGTGCAGATGCAAAGAATAATAAATATTTTCATGATGAAAATCCTTTGAATTTAAGCGTATTTGCCTCCTTATCGTCTCTCTTTACTTAAATCTTACAAAGAAAAGCTTGAGTGTAATAGTCGATTTTAGGTCTCGAAAAATAGTCCGATAAGTCTTTAGGGCGTAAAGCCAGATAAAGCTTTAAGGATGATTTATGACAAATTTAATTTTTGAACTGGAATCGAGCCGCATTGTAATGCTTTGCCTTTTGTCATTGGCCGTATTTCGCATCTATTTAGAGATTGTTGGTTTTAAACTCTCGTCTTTGCCTATTGGCAGAGCGATCGGAGAGGAGAAATCTCATCGCATTCATAAGATGGGGCTATATTTCTCTATTGGCTAT
Source organism: Bacteriovoracaceae bacterium (assembly GCA_003245675.1). GTDB lineage: Bacteria > Bdellovibrionota > Bacteriovoracia > Bacteriovoracales > Bacteriovoracaceae > SZUA-425. Next base: position 4,805 of record QKCN01000115.1, read on the forward strand.
TTTGTCTTGTTTGCCCCTCAATTTCTGCTAAGCTAGTTTCATGCGTTGCTACAAATTAGTTGTCTATGGCCGCGTACAAGGCGTTGGCTTTCGTTATTATATTTATAACTTTATTCACGAGCATCTATTGCCAGTGGAGGGTTACGTGCGCAATTTACCACAAGGGGAAGTTGAAGTCGTGATTCAAGGTGATCCTCATGATTTAAAGTTGATTGAAGATGCCTGTTACGAGGGGCCGCGCACTGGCAAAGTCGAGCACGTCGAAAAGATGGAAATTCACTACACTGAAGATTTTGAGAGTTTTTCTATTCGTTATTAAGTCACAAATGAATACTTGACTATTTTACTCATGTTTTTCGTTTTTTTTCCGATAAGTCGTTAATGGCATTTTTTAAAGGATTAATATTATTTTTGATTTCTTTTAATCTTCTGGGACAGCAGAACGATTTCCTTTCCTATTTTGAACAGGCGGCCAATGAAAATAAAAAAACACTAAATTTTGAAAAGCAGGAAGATTTTTCTGTAAAAGCTGTCTCATTTGTTGATGATGGTTTTCCTAGCGCTGCCGAATTTTATCCTGTGGGATTCAAGGCGATTTCTAAATCAAAGGCTAAAAAGAATGGTTTAGAAGGGGATTTTAAGTTTTATACTATAAGCTATTTTGCCGATTGTGCGGGAGAAAGAAAGAATTGTATTCATTATTCAGAGCGTTTATTTCGTAAGGCTTCCAATGGGTCTATTGAAATCCTTTATAAAGATGGTTCTTGGCATCAGTTGAAATCAAGTCACATTTTGAATAAAGATATTCATATTGTTCCACAAGAAAATGTCTCTGCTTTGGGGCTTCAGCCTTCTCAGTTTCAGGCGCTGGCCCAAAATAATTATAGTCCAAGCGATGTGATTACAAACCAATCCTTGCTGGATAAAGTCTTCAAAAATTATCGGTTAGAAGTAGATTCTCCGGCCAATAATCGCTGCCGAAAATTATTGATGCCAAAAGCGGGAATAATATCACATAAAAAAGCCTATGAAGATTATATGGCAATAGTGGAAAAGTTTAATCGAAAGAATAATGCGGATATAAGAGTTCCCGAATTTTTGGCTCCAGGACTTAAGTTTAATTCTTGGAGTGATCCGAATTTAATTATTCGCCTAAACTTTGCGATAGAGTACTTTAAAAAATCCAAAGGGAAAGTTCTTTATTGTCCTTTTGGTTCGGCGACACGAGGAAAAGCGGAGGACAGCTCGATTCATATTGCCAAAAAAGATCAAGTTAAGACAGTTCATTTCGAATCGCCTTATTTTATGGGGTTCTGTAAGGGATTGCCTCGTTTAGAGCGTTTCTTCAATATGCAGCAGAGAACTTATGATGAAACAGAAAAAGAGTGCGTGGAGTATATTCAAGGTCATCCATTTTTATTGGGAGACGTTAGTGAGACATCTCCGCTGGCCAAGCTAGCAATCTCTTTTAAGGAAAATGGAGAGATTGAGTGCCGTAGAGACGCTACAAATATTTCTGGAAATGTTTATAGTGATGTCAATAATCGCAAGAATAAGGTCGAAATTATTCGTTCTCCGACTGGGCGATTTGAGAAGGTTAAACTTAATTGGGAGCAAGAGGATTCAACATTGCAGGAGTATGAATTTCAGTTTCAGTATAATGGAGATAAGTGTTATTTGGATAGCATTCAAAGAGCAGGTAAGGTTATTGCATTTCAGGATTATTGCGCAATGTATTTTCGCAATAGTGAAAAGCATTCTGCGGTAGAGAGGGGGCTCTCTCGCTCTACATCTGATTATTGGAGATTGGCCGACATTGATGATGTTTTGAGAGAAGTTTCTAATTCCTCCTTCGATTTTCAATTTAGCGATTTGCTTAAACAGCGAAAGGAAGAGTATCGTAATTTTGTAAAAGAGTCTTACCCTTCCTATTATTTAGAGAAGAGAAAAGAGTTGGCCCAAATTACTCAAAATGAGTATTTCGGCGAAATAAGTTCAGAAGAATATCTTCGTTTGATGGATGAAGCGGATTATTTCGGTCTTGCACGTATTATAGCAGCGAAACAAGGGGTTTCAGATCCTAAGGCGATTGCTGAACTCGCGAATCATTTACAAGTTTCTGATAATAATAGTCTGCTCGATATAAACTCTTCTTTGGGCAGAGATTGTAATATGATTAAGCGATTTCATTCTATTGCTCAAAAGAAATCAATATCCATTCCTTCCGGCAAATCTTCTCAGTTCATTGCAAAGTAAGGATTATTAATTACGAATTAATTAAAACTATGCCAGTTTGATGGAATAAATGACTTTGCCATCCTGATAACTGCGTATTACTTTGTGGGGATTGAGCAGATCAGGAACTTGCATCTCTTTTTTTACCGTTTCAAAGCGCGAAGAAGAACTATAGTTTCCAAATTCATCTTTTACTTTGTCTTCAAAACGACGAGAGTAGGTGAGTCTAAGCAGTCGATCTTGTACATTAAGAGAGATCGTATCTTTTTCATGTTCTGGAACTGCTATTTCGACCATGTACTGATTATCAAGTTTATAAACTTGGGGTTCTAACTCTCTCATATGATAAAACTGATCTTGCATTTTGTTCCGTGTGAGATCTGTCTCGGTACTGTGACTGAGTTTGACATCATTGAGCTCGGTTGATGTTCTTTCTTTGAGCATTTCCAAATGTTGTTTGTGATCGGTAATGATTTTTTGGAATTGACGATCAAAGGACTCTCTTTGTTGTTCAACTTTTTGTAAATGAGCCTGCCGCATTTGGTTCAATGCATCTTGATTCATTTCTGTAACAGTCGCTACTTGCTTGCGATTAGCTTTATCTAGTCCTGTGAGCACCTTGCTTTGGTCATATTTTTGTTTGTTTAGAGCTTCAAAATACTTAATGTCATTGCCTGAGAGTTCTTTTAAATATTTTTCCTGACGATCGCGTAAGTCATGCTTTTGTTTTTGGTCAAGGGCATTGCCTTTGTGCTCAAAATCACGTTTAAGTGATGCCACTTCTCGTTCCGATTTGGTTCTGATCTCATTAATCTTTTCCCCAAAATCTTTTTGCTGTGTTTGCATTTGATCATGGTTTTTGGCAAAGTTGACATCGAGACGTTCTCGAAAAGAGTTTTCTTGGCCCATCAATGTTGTATTGGCCACTTTTTTTTGTGTCTCTAATTCTTGTGCAAGGGCATCCCGGGTTTTAACGGCGCTATCTTTAATTTCAGTAAGAATGCGTTCATTCTCATTTAAGGAGTCGAGAATGCGCTGCTGATTCTTTCCGTGCTGTTTGGCGAGGGTGACTTGTCCTGCTTCTTCTGCTTTTTGGCGTTCCTCACCAAAACGATTTTGAATCGTTTGCAGCTTTTGGCGTTGCTCTTTATAGAGTTGGCGTAGCTCGTAGTCTTGTTTATTTCTCGCCTCTTTGACTTCAGAAGAAAGGTTAAGACTCATCTAGTACTCCTTCTTCTTTTAAAATAGTGTCATAGGGATTGGCACAGTATTCTTGAAAACTACTCGTATTTCCTGGACACATCCAGGTTCGAAGCATATCAACTTTGATAGAACTATCGCCACCATGATAAGCGACATAGGAAACAGGATCGAGAGAGGAGGTGACCAGATAGGGTTTGCTGTGCTCTGCTGAAAGTAAACGAGAGCGGACATAATACTGATAGACTCGATATTCTGCAGATGCAGCAAAAGAAAGAAGAAATAGTGAAAAGCAGATAATTCTTTTCATTTTTAGTGAAGCTCCTCATCTGTATCTAGCATTCTTTCTTCTACGACTTGTAAAAAGGATTGTATAAATTTATTGCGATCTTTGTCTGAGAGAGCAAGCAATACTGTTCTTTGGCGTTCTAAACTTTTATGACGTGCTAAAATTTTATAAACTTCTAGGACAAGCCGACTTGCTGAACTGGCATTTTGCCTGCGCATTTTTGCATCTCGCAGTGCAGAGTAGCTTTCGCGAATCCATGAGGGATAAAAAAGAGGAAAGTGACCATGAGTGCCCAATATAAGTAAATGCTCTAATTCTTTAACTGCACGAGGATCAATATTTGGGCCATTTAAATAGTTTTTGATCTCTTTCATATCCATAGGACCACCTTTTGTTACTTCTATTTTATAATAGCGCGCTGCTAATTTTGAGCGGGTACGAATTGCCGATGCCTGATACTTGACTAGAGTGGTTGGTTATCGCCCTTTCTTTTTGTCGGAAGCTGTAAGTTGAATATTCTTTAAAATATTGTAGAATCAAACTCAGTTACTCCCAGGATGGGGAGTTCACATAGGAGTTTTCATGAAGAAAATCTTTTTAGGTACTTTATCCTTCTCATTATTTCTTATAAATATTTCAGCTTGGGCCCTAGTTGATTACGGTGAAGATGATACAGTACGTATTAAACAATATGCTCCTCAGAAAAAAGCGGCCAATAAATCATATGGCGCAATCGCTAATTCATCCCCGGCAAGCACAGGTGGGTGGACCTTTGATTTTAACTTTTCAGCAAGTTATGAGTCTCTTGCTTTGGAAATTCCTGAGGAAGGAGCTGAAGGAAAATTAAGTCTTATCCGTGAACAATTAAATATCAGGACTAATAAGGGTGCTTGGCTAGAACTTGGCTTTTTCCATTCTGCGTATGATAATTTGAGCTATAACGGAGTTGAGCAAGAAGAGATTTCTTCCTCCTATCAAAATGGTAATCCACGAGTCTTATTAGGGATTAACTGGTTGAGTTTGTCAGATCTTCAAGGGAGTATGTCTTTGGACACCTATCTGGGAGCAAGTTTTGCGGCCAGTGGAGCTCCTTATGGTGGACACTCTCGTGATGATAAAATTTTGGGAATGGCCGTGGCCAAGCGTATTAACATGATGCTGTTTAAGCTTGGAGGAGAGTATATCATCACAGGCAATGCCAAGGAAGCAGAAGAAGTTCAAATCGGGGATCTTACGCGTTTAACTGCCGGTTTGGGATATATCGTTTCTAATGATATTCGTCTCTCACTAGAGTGGACTCAGACAGAGGTTTCTGCGGCCGATAAACTTTTGCGTATGCCCCGCTTAGAAGAAAATTATAAATTTTCGGTTTTGACTCCACGTATGCTTTTGAATTTTACACCTAATCTTGCTCTTGATTTAGGTGCAAGTTTTCAAACAAGGGTTGTCGGTGGTAAAAAATCAGATTTGGCCAAAGCAGGTCTTTTAGAATATCAGGGAGCTTTGGGCAATACTATGTTTGCTGGGCTCAACGTGTTCTTTTAAGGTTTCGCTTCATGTTTTTAGAAAAACTTTACTGGTGTTCTTACTGCGCTAAGCAGGCAAAAAATTTGCATGAATTTTTAAAAGTTGATGAAGTCCCGGCCCGCATTTTTTGTTGTGAGGAATGTGCTCTAAGTTTTTATTCACCCCTGATTGGTCATATCAAAGAAGAGGAAAAAAAAGTTCGAGCAGAACTTGCTCTTCGTGAAAGTAATTTGGAGGGGAGGCATTTTGAAGCCTCTTTGGTTGAAGATGCTATGGCCTCTGCTGATGAGCAATGGTTTTTCAATTTCAATGACTTTGATAAAATTCATTTCTTTTTGAAAAAGCAGAACAATTATTTCATGTTGGTTGCGGGAATTACTGTTGAAAATGAAGTGGCAATGATTCTTCATGTGACAGCAACTCAGAGCGAGGCGCTCATTAAGCACTTCAAGCAAACACAGCAAAAAAAGAGCGAACAATTTTCTCGTGAAGATGAATCAATGTTACAAAATCAGTTAGCTCCGGAATTGATGGATAAAATAGGCAACAAAAAATCAGTCTTGTTAGCGACACTTCTCGAAAATCGCAGTGAAGAGGATATTCCCTTTGAGCAGTATCATCACTATGATGATTTTTTAATGCAGACTTTACAAGAGCCAGAAGAGCTCTATGAATATGTCGATGACGAAAATGATCGCATTATGGTTTTTATCAAAAACTTTGCTAAAGGGACTGGTGCTTTCTTTTATTTGGCCATTTGCTTAAAAGATGAATCCACGGGGAAGGGTATGGCCTTGCCGATTCTTGCCTTTCCAACGGTTGATGGTAATCTCATTCAATTGTATAAGCAGGGTGAAAAACATTTTTCACCCGTTCTTAATTAGCTTAATTGTAATCGTATATTTCGACGTTCAGATAAGGAATGACTTGGTCAAAGTACCAGCAAGCACATGTGGGATAGTACTGTAGTTGGCTGGCACTTAGGCTGGTTCCCAATTCTGAGCAGGAAACCATTTGCGTGCCATAAACAAAATAATCCATTTGAGAATAGGATTTAGAGTAAGTCATGCAGTTCTCAAAATAGTCGCGATGAGTTTTTCGGACAACCATTAGTCCATTAAAACTTTGGGTACTGCTGAGATTGGAATAAGTAGAAACGGTGATATCGTATTTGATTTCTCCTTTGCTGTGGGTAAGGCAAGTTCTATCCCCAATTTTTTGCACGACCCCAGATGAGTTGCGATAAGTCGGATAGAAGCAAGTTGCGGTATCGGAAGTGGCTTCATACCCAAACTTGAAGGCAAATTTATTCAGAGAAAGAGTACTGCGGCAAGCTCCTACGCGGAGGACGTCACTTTTTGTACTACTAGAAGAGTAGTAGGCGAGATTACAGCTTTCGTAGCCGGAAATATCACCAATATTAATATTACTTGTATATTCGCTTTCTTCATCATCGCTAGCAGCATCTTCTGCCGTTGAGGCGGCGGAACTTGAACCACTTAATAAACTTTTTGAGCGTATTGCTCGGGGGGCATCGCAAGCGGCAAGAAATAAAAGAGCGATAAGGCAAAATAAAAGTTTTTTCATAGCAGTCCCCTTAAAACTGTAGTTACTCAATGGTATTTATCGGTTAATTGTGCTAAAAACTTAAGTAAAGAGTTTTTCCAAGGTGAATAATGTTTGGTCGTAAGTCTTTAATATTATTGTTAAGCTTAGCGCTCCCCTTAATCCTGTTGTTTGCAGGAGCTTTTTGGCTGATAAAATCACCATCATTTGCCTATGGTTTCTTGATGGGGGCCGATAATTTTAAGGGACTAGTTGCCCAAGAAAGTTTACCTGATCGCTATAAATCTCCTCAATTCGAAGAAGTCCAAGAGGGTGGAATCGATATGAGTAATTGGGGTGTTTTTCAGTTTTTAAATTTTTCTTTGTCTTTACCCTCCTTTGATCCTTCGTATATTCCTGCGCCAGTCATTAAATTTATTGATAAGGACAATAAAAAAATACAGTTGGGTTTAGAAATTTATAACCTAGAAAGGATACCTCTGGTTTCCCTTTATTTTTTGCCTCCACAGCTTTTTAACTTCAAATTGAGTCACTCTTCTTTTTTTGAAATTCCCTTGGTGCGGTATTGGATTGGCAAGAGGGATCGGCAAAATATTTTTAAAGATCTTTTTAGTTTGGATTTAAGCTCTTCGCCCAAAGACTACGAAGAATTGTCATATTTTATTTTTATCGCAGAACTTCGCCTTCGCTCTTTCCCAGAGAAAACAAAAAGCTTTTTTTATCTAAAGGAAAAAGAGACTGGGATTATTGAATTGACTAGCACGAATGCAAGTTATCGCGCGGAAGCCTTCTATACACTTGCTTCTGATGGGAAAGTTGCATCGTATCTTTTGCGAACTCGTTTAGAGTATTCGGAAGCGGATCAGGTAAGACAAAATATGATCATGAATATCAAGGGAGCTTCGCGTGGAGTCGGTGATGTCGACTTGCTTTATAAAGAATTTAAATCTCTGGCTTTTGCAGATAAGATTATTGCAAAGGGCTTTTTAATTCTGTTATCGGCCCTTAGTTTAGATCTTGGAAATGAAGGCCTTGTGCGTGAAATTATTTTTTACCTAGAGAAAGGTAATGCGCAAATGTTTCAGCTTGAACCTCTCTATAATTACAGTTTTGAAAAGTTTGGAACAAACTATTCGAATATTCCTGCGCGTTTGCGTGAAAATGCAGAAAGAGCTTTGATGCGTCGAGCTCGTTTAGAACGCGAACAGGAAGAAGAGAGAGAGAGAGATAAGTTATTAAATTCGGTAGGGAAGGACCCTGATCTCGAGGAACAAGAAGTTAAAAAATTGTCTCCAGAAGAGCGTATTAAGTATTTTCTCAAGAAGGGGCGAGAGGAAAATCCCAATGCTCCGAAAGTGAAAAAACGTTTGATAATGGATTAAAAAATAAAGGACTATTAAATGAGATTCCCTGGCAAGCGCAAAAGTAAACACTATTTTCCTGTTAAAGAAAGAGGTCGTATTCCACTTGATTTTGATTTTAATCGATTAGGATCTTCGTATATTGTCGGTATTGATCAACCACTTGTTGATGTTGAAATCAATGTAACAGAGGAATTTTTGGCAAAGTATAATTTGCAAAAGGGGCAGTCTTTTCTTTTGCCAGATCAAGTTGCTGATGAAATTTATGAGCATGCTCAAAAAAACAATCTCATTGTTGGGCAGTTTGCAGGAGGGGCTGTCGGTAATACTCTTCATAATTATTCTGTTCTTTCTGAGGATCGTTCCGTTCTTTTGGGAAGTATTAGTAAGAACATTACGGTTGGTGATTATGCCTTTAAATACATCTGTAATACTTCGACGAAGGTTGATCTTAATTATTTGCAACCCGTCGAGGGATCTTTAGGGCGCGCTTTTTGTTTTGTGACACCTGATGGAGAGCGAAGTTTTGGTATTAGTAAGGGCAGTGTAAATGATTTTTGCCCAGATTTTTTGCCTGAAGATATTGTAGCAAAAGCAAGTGCTTTGCTTTTGACTGCCTTTTTATTTCGAGATGAAGAGGAGCAGATCTATCAAGCAGCGATGAAAGCAGCAGACATTGCCAAGAAAAATAATATTCCAGTGGTGCTGACCTTGGGGACTAGTTCTTTGGTTGAGGCTAAACATGAGCGTCTTTTAGATTTCGTAAACGAAAATGTCACCATACTTGCGATGAATGAATTAGAGGCTAAAGCTTTTACCGGGCATGATGATCCTTTACTTGCAGGACAGTGGGCTTTAGATTATGTGGATGTAGTTTTGATTACAGAAGGGGAGCGTGGACTTTATTTAGCTGCCTATGTTGATGAAGCAGCTGCTCGTTTGACCAAGGATGCTCTTCACAGTAAATCCATTGCGGAATACAATAAATATGAGTATAGCCGCGCAATGAAAAAATCATGGTGTCAGCATCCTGTAAAAATCTACAGTCACATTAATCCTTATTTGGGAGGACCTGGCCGTATTACTAATACCAATGGCGCTGGAGATGCTGCATTGTCTGCATTATTGCATGATATTGCTTCTAACTGCTATCACCGCGAAATGGTTCCGAATTCACCTAAGCACGATAGAAACTTTTTGACGTATTCATCGATTTCTCAAATTTGTAAATATGCGAATCGTGTTAGCTATGAAGTTCTCATACAGAATTCTCCTCGACTTTCTCGAGGATTGCCTGCCCATGAGGATAGCTTAGAAGAAACTTACTGGGAGCGCTAAAAAGGCAGTCACATGTCCTTAAATCAAAACCTGGCCAATGAACTAAAAGGAACTCTTTTTGAGTTCCTTGTCGCTGAAGAATTAGTGCGATGTTTTGATTTAGATTTAGCAACCTTTTTAAAAGAGCAAGAAGCATCTATCCTACAGCAGCTACAGGAGTATCAACTCTATATTCGTCAATATGATAAAAATCTTCTCTATCAACTTCCAAATCTCGCACGACGCTGCGTGAGTGATTTGCTTGATTCGTCTTTGTTTCCCAAAAAGCTGAATGCAATTAAATTGACTGGAAAATTAGAGCAAGACAATGAAGGTGATTTATTGATTAATAACAAGCTTCCACTGAGTCTTAAGTTGGTAAAGCACAATGCTTTTGTAAATACTAAGAGTGCAGGGATTAAGAGCTTTTATACTTCTTATTGGGGTAGGGGATGGGATATGGCCCAACAATATCTCAATCAAGTTGTTGATGAAAGCTTTGAAGTCATGGCAGCAAACCTGCATGAAAGCGTAGGGATCGAGTATGCTGGAGATTTTAAAACTTGGGTCTCTTTGGGGCATTCTGATTTGCCAGGGCGGCTAGTAGGACAACAAAAAGAAATTTTACATGAGCACTATTTTCGAGTGATTGATCAAGTGTGGAAAGATTTCAAAGAATTTGAAGCGAAAAATAGATCTGATTTTCTTCATAAGCTTTTACCTCTTATGGGATTAGGCAGTGAAGAGATTTTGCAGTTTATTTGTTTTCACAGTGGGACTCAGGGAGAAAATGCTTATCAACATAAGGGGAGCTTGCTTTTGAATGCTCGATGTTTTCTTGAGGGTGACTGCCAATATCATTTAGAGAGAACTCAAGAGACGGCATCGTTTCTCATTTGCTTTTCGCATTTTCAATTGCAGATTAGGGTTAAGCCTATGAATGTCTTTACCGTTCCTGCTCTAAAGGTGAACTGTTCCGTAAAATATCAATAAGTTAAGTCTAGTATTTTTAGATAGTTCTCATATAGATTTCTCAATGCCTCTCGTAACGTATTGAAAAGACTACTTTTTGTCTTTGCTTTCCAAAAAGACCCTTTTGCCCCTATTTTAGGGGCATTGCCCTGCTCAATCCCCTTGTGCTAGGCTTTCATGTTCAACACATTCTCAAATTCGTAGATATACATTTTATTCAACAAGGAGTGATTATGAAGTTTGATGCAAACAAAGTTATGGGGCAGTGCGAACAGTACCGCGATGAAATGGTGCAGTTCATGCGTGACCTTATTGCGATTCCATCAGAATCTTGCCAAGAAAAAGGCGTGATCGAGAGAATTAAGCAAGAAATGGAAAAAGTCGGATTTGACGAAATCAAAATCGATGCATTAGGAAATATTTTGGGGCGTATTGGTTCTGGTAAACATGTTATTGCCATGGATGCTCATATTGATACAGTGGGAATTGGTGACCGCTCAGAGTGGAAGCACGATCCTTACCAAGGTAAAGTGGAAAATGGCGTAATTTTTGGACGTGGAGCTTCTGACCAAGAAGCGGCCATGGTTTCTATGGTTTATGCTGGAAAAGTGATTAAAGATTTGAAACTTGAAGATAACTATACTCTTTGGGTTGTGGGTACTGTGCAAGAAGAAGATTGCGATGGTATGTGCTGGGACTTTATCGTAAAAAATAAAGTGATTGAACCTGAAGTTGTTGTGATTACAGAGCCTACCAATCTTGATATCTATCGCGGTCACCGCGGTCGTATGGAAATTGGTGTAACTGTTAAAGGTGTTTCTTGTCACGGAAGTATGCCACATCTTGGAAAGAATGCCGTTTATATGATGTCCAAATTTGTAAATGAAGTTGAAAAACTCAATGAGCGCATTAAGCATGACGACTTCCTTGGAAAGGGAACAGTCACTGTTAGTTATATTGAGTGTGATACTCCTTCTCTTTGTGCTGTGCCTGACCGCGCTTATGTTCATCTTGATCGTCGTTTGACTGCTGGTGAAACAGAAGATTCGGCAGTGGCAGAAGTTAAAGAAGCATTGAAACTTGCTGGTGTAGAAGGAAAAGTTGAAGTTTTAAACTACGATACTCCAAGCTATACAGGCTATGTTCATAACTTCAAAAAGTATTTCCCAACATGGATCTTGGATGAAAATCACAAACTCTGCCAAGCAACAGTTGAAAACTACAAAGCAATTTTTGGCAAAGACCCTAAAGTAACTCGTTGGAACTTCTCAACCAATGGCATTGCCACCATGGGTCTTCACAAAATTCCAACAATTGGTTTTGGTCCTGCTCATGAAATTTATGCTCACACTGTTGAAGATCAAGTTCCTGTAGAGCATCTTGTAAAAGCAGCGGCTTTTTATGCAACTTTCCCAATGACTTATTCAAATAAATAATGAGGTAAATTATGAAAGAAGAATTAAAAAAGATTTTAAATGAATTAGCTGAACTTAATCCTGATATGTTCGGGAAAGATTTTCTTTTGACTTGGGAAAAGTCAGAAGACGATCTTAAAGCAACTATGGCAGTGGCTGAAGCTTTGAAGCACTTCTATGAAAACAATATTGACTCTCGTGTTTTCAATGGCGGTCTTGGTGTTTCTATTTTTCGTGATAACTCAACTCGTACTCGCTTCTCTTTTGCAAAAGCTTGTTCTCTGCTTGGTCTTTCTCTTTCTGACCTCGATGAGAAAAAATCTCAAATTGCACACGGAGAAACAGTTCGTGAAACTGCTAATATGATTTCTTTTTTAAATGAGTTCATTGGTATTCGCGATGATATGTTCCTTGGCGCAGGAAATACTTATATGAGAGAAGTCGGAGAAGCGCTAGATGACGGACATAAGCAAGGTGTGCTTTCTCGTCGTCCAGGACTCGTAAACCTTCAGTGTGATATTGATCACCCAACTCAATCTATGTCTGACTTAACTTGGTTGAAAGAGTACTTTGGTGGTCTTGAAAATCTTAAAGGCAAGAAAATTGCTATGACTTGGGCCTATTCTCCAAGCTACGGAAAGCCTCTTTCTGTTCCTCAGGGAATTATCGGTTTGATGACTCGTTTTGGAATGGAAGTCACTTTGGCACACCCAGAAGGTTATGGACTTATTCCTGAGTGTATTGAAGTTGCTAAGAAGAATGCTGAAGCTTCTGGTGGTAAATTTACTGTTACTAACAGCATGGATGAAGCTTTCAAAGGCGCTGATATTGTTTATCCTAAGTCTTGGGCACCTTTCCATGTTATGCAAAGAAGAACAGATCTTTTGAATCAAGGTGATGACGAAGGTCTTAAAGTTCTCGAAAAAGAGTGCTTGGCCAATAACGCTAAATTCAAAGATTGGGAATGTACTGAAGAGAAAATGAAGCTGACGAAAGATGGCAAAGCTCTTTATATGCACTGCTTGCCTGCAGACATTACTGGCGTAAGCTGTAAAGAAGGTGAAGTTGCTGATACTGTGTTCGAGCGCTATCGCATCGACACTTACAAAGAAGCAGGCTTTAAGCCTTACATCATCGCAGCGATGATGTTTATGAATCGCTTCAAAGATCCTAAAGATATGTTGGAGAAGATTGCGAAAAGAAATAGTCCTCGTGTAGGAGTATAATCTACTGACTTTTTGTTGCAATTGCGATAAACCCCTCCTTAATGGAGGGGTTTTTTTATGGAAGTCATTATCGCAACCGTTTTAGGTCTTTTACCTATTATCAACCCATTTATTGTGGCGCCTTTGTTTTTGATGCTAACTCCTGGAGATGAGGATGCTCATCGCAATTATCAGGCTCGTCGTAGTGTCATCTATATGTTTTGGATTCTTATTGTCTGTGCCGTTGCTGGAACTTTTATCATGAAGTTTTTTGGGCTTTCGCTTCCCGGTATGCGTATCGCAGGTGGTATCATGATTACCAGCATGGGACTTTCTGCGCTTCATTCACCCAAAACGTATAAAAAGCCTTCTAAAGAAGCCAAGGAAGAAGCAAAAGAGAAAGAAGATATCTCTCTTACTCCGCTGGCCATGCCCACATTAGCAGGTCCAGGTGCGATTTCGGTGGTTATTGGAATGAGTTCTTTGGCCAAGGTTTGGTATGACTATATTTTTGTGGCCATTGGCATGTTAATCGTTTCTTTATTGGTTTACATTGCTTTGCGCTTTTCCTCTCACTTAGTAAAGTTTTTGGGACTAAACGGATTAGAGGCCATGACAAAAATCATGGGATTTATCACTCTTTGTATTGGTATTCAGTTTTTTATCAATGGGACAGTTGCTGTTTTAACCAGTGAGGTCTTTGTGGAGTTTTTAAGGAAAGTGATCGCAACATAAAAAAAGGAAAAGCCATTTTAGGCTTTTCCATCATCTTAGTTTGTATATGAATCAAAGCCTCTCAAATGAGAGGCTTTTTTGTTATTTAACGACAGCTTAAGTAGTACTCACTATGGCCCATGGCCGCTTCATCTCCGCAGTCTCGAATACTGCAGAAGTTAGGAACATCACAGCAATAGGTGACATAAGTTCGTCCATATTCTTGTTTGGCAGAAGAGAAGGTGCATATGCTTTTAACATCTCTATCCATTGACCATTCCATTTGCTCAAGAGCTTTTTTGATATTGGAACTCCATTCGGTAATACATTCTTGATGCCAAGATCCTGCCAAAAGAGATTGGCTGGAGATTAAGATGGTAAGACCCACTAAAAGCTTTTTCATTATTGTCTCCTCATTTTGAAGTTTAAGCCTTCTCCCATCAGTCTCACTTTCTGTCAATATTTCTGTAATTTTGTAAGTGGTGAAAGCACCTATTCTCATGAAAGCTTTAATTGTGTTTAGTTTTTTTTTATTTAGTGCCTGTAACTTTGCTCAGGAGCAAAGGGGTGAGGGAAATCAGATGAAGTGTGACAGCGAAATTCTAAATAGTTTATCCACTAGTGAATATGAGATTTTGGTCAAGGGAGGAACGGAGCTTCCTTTTCAAAATGCATATTGGAATGAAAAGAGAAAAGGGGTTTATTTGGATAAGTTAACCAAAAAGCCTTTGTTTCTCTCTACTGATAAATTTGATTCGGGGACAGGATGGCCGAGTTTCACACGTCCCATCGAAGAAGAAGAGATCTCTTACCATCTTGATAAAAAGTTTAACATGACTCGTACGGAAATTAGGGCAAATGGATCAGGGGGGCATTTAGGCCACATCTTTTATGATGGACCTGCTGGAAAAGGAGGACTTCGTTATTGTGTCAACTCTGCTTCCCTGACCTTTGTTCCTTATGATCAACTCGACCAACAAGGATTAGGTTATTTGAAAGAAAAATTTTCAGATAATGGGCAATTACAGCAAGAAGAAACTTCTGTGGCCACAGTGGCCGGAGGATGCTTTTGGGGCATGGAAGAATTGTTGCGAAAGCTCCCTGGCGTTTTGCATATTGAAGTTGGCTACACGGGGGGGAGTGCTAAAAACCCAGATTATGATTTAGTTAAAAAGGGGAATTCTGGTCATGCTGAAGCTGTGCAGTTGCGCTTTAATCCGAGGCTAATATCCTATGCTGACATTTTGAAATACTTTTTTCGTATTCACGATCCTACCACGTTGTATCGACAGGGGAATGATATTGGAACACAGTATCGTTCTGCTATTTTTTTCCATTCAGCAGAACAGAAAAAAATAGCTTTGCAAGTCATTGAGGAAAGGGAAAGATCCGGAATTCATAAAACCACCATTGTCACACAGTTGGTTCCTTTTGATGAATTCTTTCCGGCAGAAGAATATCATCAGGATTATTTGCAAAAGCATCCTGGGGGCTATACTTGTCATTATTTGCGTGAGCGCTAGTTAACTAAATAACAACTTTTCCATTAATCATTTCGATTTTTACAGGGATGCTATCAGCCGATTGATCTTGTGGCAAAGACGGCAGTTGACCATTTTGTAAGCTGGCATCGAAGTTATACTTTTTGTGGGAATCCAAAAGTAGTTCGACTAATCCATTATTTAATTTTATTTGAGCAGCCGCATGTAAGGGGCTGACTTTGATTTTGCCATTTGTGCCTTCGATGTTTAGGGACAATTGCTCTGGAAGAGTTAGCTTACAGTTAAGGCCAGAGGCGTTTCCAGCGGGCAAAAAAGAAATTGTATCTTCTTCAACTTCGATTTCTCCTCCCATTTTTTGATTTGATTCGCATTCCCAAAGAATATCTTTTGTTACTTCTGTTTTGATATCAATATTTCCATTGGCAAATTGGAATTGAAATTTGTGATGTTTTCCTTCTTCATAGGGGAAATTTCCTGAGAACTTATAGTTTTTATGCTCAATTTTAATATTCCCCATTTTGAATTTTCCTTGCGACTCTTTGATGTCAATAAGACCACCTAGAATCACAAGTTCGCCATTTTGTTCATTAATCTTAAGCAGGGGAGAGAAGCTCCAAGCAAGAAGAAGTACGGCCAAAAGCATGGTGAGGAACCCTGATCCCAAAATAATGAGCAACCATGCAAATCCACCTAGACCTGTCTTTTTAGGTGGAATACCTTGTTCTACTAAATATCGATTGGCCAATTTTTTAGGAGAGCCTAATTCTTTGAGGATTTTTTCTAGAGGAAGAGTATTGGTATGGGAAAGCTTAATAATCTGTTTTTCTAAGTTTTCAAGAATTTCTTTTCGGGTAACAAGGTCAATGGGTTCTAGTTCTTTCCCTAGACTTTCGATAAAGACTTTAAGCTTGATATATTGTTGCATCATGATTTCCCCCTTTGGCCATGGGGATAAGCTAACCTAGAAGTTTTAAAATGTCATGAAACAATCCTTTGGGTTTAAAGGGCTTGTTGAGAATACCTTTCGCGCCAGCTTGTCTGATGTATTCTAGCTCTTCTGTTTTTTGGCTCGCTGTTAAAAAAATAACCGGAGTTTTTTTGTAGTAGTGTGCGGATTTCCATTCTTTGAGAAGCCTGTCTCCAGTTTCTTCCTCTAGGTAGTAATCCAGTAAAACAAGATCAAATGTTCTTACTTGGAGCAGTTTAAGCATCTCCGTTTTTTTAGAGGTATAAACGACTTTGAGATTTTCTTCTTTTTCAAAGGCTTTTTTCAGCAAAGAGTGAATGTCGGGATCATCGTCAACAACGAGGATAGATTGGATATCTAGCTTTTTCCTTTTTTCTTCATCTGATTCCAGTGGTGAACCCAATTTTTTATTTATGATGAGCCGTTGAAAAAGATCAGTTAGCTTTTTGGAGAGGAATTGGTCTTTTTTAATCACTTCATCCGCTACAAATTGAGGCCCGCCATAGATTGATTCATCAGAAGTGATGAGAATGGAAAGAGGCTTATGTTCTATTTCAGGTAGGTTTTGAATGACTCCCAGTAGGGAGTTTCCTTTCATCTTATCCAAGCGTTGGGAGGTAATAATACTGTCAAAATCTTCAACAAGAAGACGCTGGATCGCCTCGACGGGATCACCAACTTGCGATACATGGAGTCCTAATTTCATTAGAGTTTGGGCCAAAAGGAGACGTATGCTTTTGGCCGAGTCGACAATCAAAACTTTGTGATCTTTTTGTTCAGCCTTTTGAGAGATAGTGAAAAGAGTTTCTTTAAGAGAGCGATAGGAAGGTCTTGTTGTCGCTGTAATGTTAAAGCTTCCGAGGTATTCTTTCCAGAGATCGATAAAGGGAAGCATTCCCTCATAGGGAGAGTTTTGAGTTACTGGGCAAAAGCTAGCATGCTCTAAGAAATCTTCTAATTTTTGGGCAACTAGAGAGGCAAAATCTAATTCATAAGAGCCAGCACTTCCTTTAATGGAGTGAACGATTCTTTTGAATAAGTCGAGATTTTCAACTTGGTCATTGACGATTATAACTTCGAGTTGTTCAATTTTATCAAAAAGACTAGAAACGTATTCTTGTTGATATTCTTCTAGTATTCCTTTCTGGAGAAATATGTCCATTACTAACCTCCCGCTAGCAGAGACTTATCGTCTTTTTCCAAGAAAACCAGATAATGTTAAGAAAAGATTACTGTTAATTTAAGAGTTCCACCCTTTCTACGCCGAGTAGGACACCTAAGAGAGTTTTAGGAATAAGATTCATTTTTTTAAATGATTTTCCTTTAGTTGTGTAGAAGACCCAGGATCCATCTTCCAATTTTTTGATTTGGGATTTAAAGGTTTTAAAATAGCTAAATACGATATTGTGGGGGTACTCTATTTCAATATCAGCACCTTTTTTGGGGTCGAAATTGCTGCATTTTAAGGTAACCAGAGAAATACCAGCAGCTTTTACTAAAGCAATGGGCTTTTGGAGGACATCTAATCCATATTTTTTAACTTTCTTTTTCTTGTTGTTGCGACTTTGGATGCCCACAATTTCATTTTTCTCATTTATCTCAATCATAAGGTCATAACTATCTTCAACATAGCTGGTATATATGTGAACTAATGATATGACTTTATTGGCATTTTCTGGTTTTGCATCTGTTTTGGCAAAGACGGAGAGACTAAAAATCATCAAGAATAGTGCAATTTTCATGGAGCCTAACTTTTGTATAAAGATTATTTAATTATTCTTATTCTAAATGAGGTCTCCAATCTTTTCAAATCGCCCTCTAAGTGGAAAGATTGAGCAAATATTTCTCATTAGCTTATATATTTTTAAGGAGTGCGTCATGAGCAAATTAGGTCTTGAAGACAAAGTTGTCGACCAAAAAACATTAGACAAAAGTGTGGAGCGTTTTAAGGAAAGAAAAATTCGCTTACCCAAGTTTGAAGAATTAAAAGATCCCAAAAAAATTCCAGCAGAGATTCGTGAAGAATTAAAAAATGTTGATCCTAATGAACCACATCCTTTGAATTTGTTCCGTATTAACTGGTTTAATAAAACTGGAAAGCGTGAGTTCCAAGAAGTTCCAGAGTATCTTGTTCTTCCTAAAGAATTGACTGGTATTGATGCCAAAGTTGTTGTTATGTTGGGCGCACACTTTCCTATGGTGGCATGTCACAAAGTTCTTGCCGCCTATGGCTGCCTTGCTCCTCGTGTAATTACAGGTCAATTTGATCCCATTTCTGATCGCGCTATTTGGCCATCAACTGGTAACTATTGTCGTGGTGGAGTGGCCGTTTCTCGTATTATGGCATCTCATGGGGTTGCCATTCTTCCTGAGGAAATGAGCCAAGAGCGTTTTGATTGGTTGAATAACTGGTGTCTTGATCCTAAAGAAGACATCTATGCAACTCCAGGTTGCGAATCTAACGTTAAAGAAATCTACGACAAATGTAATGAGCTAGATAAAACTCCAGGAAATATTATCTTCAATCAGTTTTGCGAATTTGGTAACACTTTGATTCACTATCTTTGCACTGGTTCAGCTTTTGAAAAAGTGGTTGATGATCTTAAAAAGAAAATGCCTCATTTGAAGGATCCTAAATTTTTCTCTTCTGCGACAGGGTCCGCCGGAACACTTTCCGCTGGTGATTACCTAAAAGAAAGATATGGCACAAAAATTGTTGCTGTAGAAGCTCTTGAATGTCCGACACTTCTTTATAATGGCTTTGGTGGACATAATATTCAAGGCATCGGAGATAAGCACGTTCCTTACGTACATAATGTCATGAATACTGATTTTGTTGCTGCTGTTTCTGATGCATCTACAGACTCTTTGATTACTCTTTTCAATACTCCAGAAGGGCGTGACTATTTGGTTGAAAAGAAAGGCTTGAGCCGTGAACTCGTTGAGTCTTTGTCTTGGCTTGGCATCTCTTCTATTTGTAATATTCTTGCAGGTGTTAAAGCTGCAAAATATGCAAATTTAGGAGAGGATGATGTTGTGCTTACTGTTGCAACAGATTCTGCTGCTATGTACAAAACAGAAGTGGAAAAGGCGATTGCAAAATACTTTGGTGGAAAATTTGATCAATTTAAAGCCGCTGAAGTTTTTGGACAGCATTTAAAGGCCGTAACAGTCGATCACCTTGAGGAGTTAACTCAAACTGGTAAAGACCGCATTTTTAACTTAGGTTATTATACTTGGGTTGAGCAGCAAGGTGTTGAGCTTGCTGATTTTAATGCAAGAAAAGATCCTGAGTTTTGGACTAATTTGAGAAAATTTATTCCTGTATGGGATAAAATGATCGATCAGTTCAATGAAATGACTGGAGTATAAAAGTAATGAAGCTGACATGTCTTGCTTGTCATAAAGAGCTCCCCG
Source organism: Bacteriovoracaceae bacterium (assembly GCA_003245675.1). Lineage (GTDB taxonomy): Bacteria > Bdellovibrionota > Bacteriovoracia > Bacteriovoracales > Bacteriovoracaceae > SZUA-425. Next base: position 24,492 of record QKCN01000115.1, read on the forward strand.
TTGAAGGGGAGCTCTATTTTTCTTGTCCTGAAAAAAAAGAAGGAGATGATTTTCATCATCTTCTAAAGAAAGAGTTCTTAGATCTTCCTGATTACAATTTATCTAATTTTCGCGCAGTTCAGGCTGGAAGTTCTAATCCTTACCTATGGTTTGCTCCTTTCTTTTATAGCAATCGCTTGGCCCAAAAATTAAGAGTTCCTTTTTTTGAAATCGTAGATGAAATCAATGCTGGAATCAAAAAAGTCTGGGGGAAAGGATTTGAGGCGACTCCTCTAAAATCTTTTAACTTTCGCGATTTGGGAGAAATTTTCGTTAAGAACGAAACAGGTAATGTTAGCGGTTCTCATAAAGCAAGACACATGATGGGAACCTTGATTTATTTGGAGATTTTGCGTCGGGGAGGTGTTCTTACTGAAAAACCACCGCTTGCAATTTATAGTTGTGGCAATGCTGCCCTTGGTGCTGCTGTTATTGCGCGGGCCATGGATTACACTTTAGATGTTTTTGTTCCGCCGACAATTAACTCCAATGTTTTAGGAAAGCTCGAGCAATTTGGGGCCCGTGTTCAGATCTGTCCTCGTCGAGAGGGAGAACTCGGGGATCCTTGCTATAATCGTTTTCAAGAGTTCTTGGCCAAAGGGAGTATTCCTTTTTCTTGTTCGGGAACTGATAACTGGTCCAATATTGAAGGTGGACAGAGTTTGGGACTTGAAACTTTTTTTGCGGGTCTAGAGGAAGGCATCTTTTTTGATAATGTTTTTATTCAAGTTGGAGGAGGAGCACTTGCTAGCTCTTTTATCCAAACTGCTTTTGAGCTATTAGATATGCAGGTTATTCCTTCTTTGCCTAGATTCTTTTTGGTGCAAACTCAAGGTTGCTTTCCTTTGGCGCGTGCCTACTTTCGCTTTCTCAATGCGGTAAAAACGAAAATAAGAAAAGAGAAGGCTTGGCAATGGGAAAAGGAAGAAGAGCTTAGTGATTTTTATAAAACTCATCACCAGGAACTCGAAGAGATTATTCACTTTGTACGCGATAATTGGCAAAAAGAAGGGATTGATAAGTTATTGACTTCCTTTTTGCAAAAAAGTTCACAGTTGATGAATGCTTGGGAATCAGAACCTCACTCAATTGCTCATGGAATCCTCGATGACATCACCTATGATTATCCCACTTTATTAGAGGGACTTTGTAAAAGTGGTGGAATGCCTCTTATTGTTTCCGAAAAAGAGTTAGAGCAGGCCAATGAATTAGCGAAGCAGGTGACCAAAATACCAGTTGATCCAACGGGAAGCTCTGGGCTTGCAGGTATTTTAGATATGAGACCGCATGGTAGCACTTTGACAATTTTTACTGGAATAGAGCGCTGATTATGGATATTACGAAAATTCAGCAAAAATTATCTGAATTTGCCCAAGAGCGAGATTGGGAACAATTTCATTCTCCGAAGAACTTGGCCATGGCCTTGGCCGGAGAAAGTGGAGAACTTTTGGAGATTTTCCAGTGGCTCACAGAAGAACAAAGTAAAGCAATAAAAGAAAATGCAGGCGAGTTAAAAAAAGTAGAGGAAGAGTTAGCTGATATTTTCCTCTACCTACTTCGTTTAGCCACTCAGCTCGATATTGATATGGAGAAAGCCGCTTGGGATAAAATTACTCTCAATGCGCAAAAATACCCGATTGAAAAGGCGAAGGGAATAGCTGACAAATATACTTCCTTTTAGGTTTATTTTTCCATCTTCGATATTTTCCCATTGTTTCATAAAATACTTTGCATATGTTTGGGAAAAAAATACTAAGAGATTTATTGGCCAGTGATGTTTCTGAACTGGTGATGGAAGGAACTATTGACGAAGTTGTCAAAAGGGCGACTTTTTTGAGTTATATGTTCTCTGTTGTCTTCTTTCTCTATGGTTTTGTCAGCTTAGATTTTAATATTAATGTTCCAGAGCGTTTAAATCCCTTTCATACTATTTTGGGGCATTTCCTTTATAATTCAATTCCTTGTCTTTTACTCGTAGTTTTATTGCGCTTTTCCCAAATGGATAAGACGAGATTGATGACTTTATGGTTGTTTTTATTTTCGCTGATCTATTTAGCAGCTTGTTGGATCAGTGCTTGGCCAATTTCTTTATTTGTGCGCACTGAATTTTTTGCGTTGATTGATGCAGCTAATGCCGCATCTTATGGTGTTGTCCTTTTTGTTTTATTGCTACCACCTCGTCTTCTTTGGCGCTTCTTTGTTTTTGTGATTATGTTCTTGTTTATTCCAGCTTACTGGATTGTACATGAAGCGGGGATTGATTTGTATAGCCGTTCTTTTTTTATCAATACTGTTTCAATTGTTGGCCTGCAGTTTGTAATTGCCTGGGGGGGGGCTGTTTTTGTCTTGCGCTTGAGGCAAAGGCTTTATAAGAATCATGTTTTGACGACTCAGCTTTTGCGGACAGTCGTACACGATTTAAGTAATCATCTTTTTGTCATTCGATCATCTTTGGGAAAAGTGGATATCATTAGGACGGAATCGAGTGGACGTGCTTTTAATCGCTTGAATTATGGTGTTGAGCAGATCGTTTCAACCATTGGAAAAATTCGCGAGATCGAAGGAATTACTCATGGTGATCTTGATTTAAAGTTTGAAGAGCATTCTCTGCGCAATTGCCTTGCTGATCTATGCTTAGGCTTTTCAGAGAAGTTAGAAGAAAAGAAGATCAAGCTAACGGTTCGCGATGAACTAAATGATTCAGATTCAGCGTATATTGATAAAGAAATTTTTATAAATTCAATTTTGGGAAATTTTTTTTCCAATGCAATCAAGTTCACCCCCGAAAATGGTTCTATCTCTTTGTTGGCCTATCGCAAAGAAAATCAGATCATTATTGCTATTACTGATTCCGGAGCGGGTATTTCTGCTGACATGCTTGCGCGTATTCAGGCAGGGGATCGCGTCGATTCTCGTCTTGGTACAAAGGGCGAGCAGGGAATGGGGTATGGAATGCAACTTGCTTTGTTCTATCTAGAACAAATGAATGGCCATTTTTCAGTTTATTCCAATAAAAAAATTCTAGGAACAACCATTAGAGTTTACCTTCCTGTAAAAAATTGACGATTTTGCTCAAGTTTTTTTTTGTTTTACCGAATAGACTCGAAATGGGGGTCTATTATGAAAAATTTGTTCATCATTTTAAGTTTATCCGTTTTACTTTTGGCATGCGGTAAAGACAATTCTCAAACTGAGATTGTCTATGTAACTGATAATTCAAGTGCTGCAACGACCTATCCTTATCACTATTGTGGGACGATTAATATTGCTTGGGGAGGAGTTAACCCTTATGTTTTAACGACGGATGATGGTACAAATTATTCTTTGTTGCAGGGGAATGAATCAGCCTACAATCAGCTTGATGACTATTATGAGATAGGACAGGCTTGTGTTTATAGTTCAACGGCCGCCCTAAACGGGCAATTCTATGTTTATTATGTTGGGACTTATCAAAGTTCAACAACTACAACAACGACGACCTCAAGTAATTGCAATTGCCCAACCGCTTATTATACTGATGCTGTTTGTGGGACGGATAATATCACTTATGCCTCTGTTTGTTATGCTCAGTGTGCAGGAGTTGGCATTCGTTCGTATAGTGCTTGTGCTTGGATGTTAGGTATTTAGCCTTACTCTTTTGCAAGAGAGTTCAACATTTCAGTTGAATTCTCATAGCTTAAGTTTTTTCCCCAAAAATCCGATAAGCAGCTAAAGGAGTCTTGTATGATCGCAGGACATGTTCGCATTAAATTAATCCTTTTGCTGTCTATCTTTGTAACAGCTTTTTGGGTTTGGGCCGGCGAGGCTATTCAGCCAACTCGGCACGTATCCATTATTGCAAGTCAGGAGGGGTTTTATCCCGAAAGGCTTTCTGTATTTAAGGGAGAGAAGATTCGCTTTTTTGTAACTTCTTCTTCTAAGGAGCCTTCTTGTTTTTTAATGAGAGATTTAGGAGTCTTTCTTTCTGCTAGTATGGGAACAATTACCGAAGCGGAAGTGGTATTTGATAAGGTTGGGAGACATGAGTTTTTTTGTCCCAAAGGAAATATTAAAGGGTTCTTGACGGTCTTAGAACACCCCGTTGCTGCAAAAGAAAAAGCGCAAAGAGAAATTGCATCTGCCAAAGAAAAAAAGAAAGAAAAGAAAAAAGATAAAATCGTGGAGTATTGGACCCCGCGGGAGAATTAGATATGTCATCAGTATTTGAAGCCGCCATTGACAGTTTCCTGTCCCCAATCAAAACTCTACTAGACGATGAAAAAGTCAGTGAGATTATGATCAATGGTCCTCAGGAAATCTTTGCAGAGAAAGGGGGACTTGTTTTTAGAACAGACTGTGCTTTCTCTGATGAGGAATCTTTGGTGTCGGCCATGCGTGCAATTGCACAATCTGTTGGCCGTGTTATTGATAATGATAATCCGCGTTTGGATGCACGTTTACCCAATGGCTCTCGTATTCACGTGGTATTACCTCCGATGGCAAAGAATGGAACGACCGTTGCCATTCGTAAATTTTCCAAAGATGATTTGACTCTAAAAGATCTTATTAATTTTGGTTCGCTTTCTCCTGATGGTGCACGCTTTTTAGATATTTGTGTGTACTTGGGAAAAAATATTCTTGTTTCCGGTGGTACTGGTTCTGGTAAAACGACTATGCTCAACGTATTGGGAGGACGAATTCCTAAAACGCAACGTCTACTCATTATCGAAGATGCAGCAGAGCTTCAAATTGCGGCAGAACACGTGGTAAATTTTGAAACGCGTAAAGCTGACCCTGCGCGCGGAGTAACTGAGGTGACTATTCGCGATCTTGTTATTTCTGCCATGCGCTTACGTCCCGACCGTATTATTGTGGGGGAGGTGCGTGGAGAGGAAGCTTTGGATTTAGTTCAAGTTATGAATACTGGTCACGATGGCAGTATGGGAACTGTGCACGCGAACAATCCAGTTGACGCTTGTACTCGTTTGGAGACTTTGTGTTTGATGGGCGAGACAAAAATTCCACCTGATGCCATGAGAAAGATGGTGGGATCAGCTATGCAAATTATCGTACAGTGTTCGCGCTATCACGATGGAGGGCGTCGCACTAGTCACATTTCAGAAATTCTTGGGACCGACTCTAACGGAAACTATATTTCTCGTGATATTTATCGCTGGGTTCAAACAGGAAAAGATCCAGAGACTGGCCGCTATCAAGGGGAGATGGTTCCTTGTGGTTATGTGCCTAGCTTCTTTGAGGACATTATTGTCAACAAGCTTCCTTTTCCAAAATCGAAGTTTGTGCCACCAGAGTGGGCCAAGCCACTTCTAATTAAAAAAGTCGCTTAAACGCCTTTGCCGCCAGTTAACTTAAAGACCTGTGCATAGAGCTTCATTTGTTTAATGAGAGCAGAGAGTCCATTAGATCGATTCATGGATAGGTGCTGACGAATTCCGATTTGGTCTAGAAAAGTTCCATCACATTTTAAGACTTCGTCGCAAGCAAGATCGCTGAACACTTTAATGAGAAGGGCCGCAATCCCTTTGACAATGAGAGCATCACTATCGGCCTCAAAGAAAATCTTCCCGTCTTTGAAACGTGCTCCTAGCCAAATTGTGGATTGACAGCCCTTAACTTTGAATTTCTCTTGACGAAATTCTTCATCTAAAGGGGGCAGTGCCTTGCCCCATTCGATGATCTTTTTATATTTTTCTTCCCAAGTTTCAATATTTGCAAAGGACTTAATTATTTCTGCTTCTCTACTACTGATGTCCATCTTTGAAAAAACCTCCAGTGGGTGTTGGAAAATCACGCGCGTCGAAGATTATACCCATAGAATTATTCATTGTGTAGGTCTCCATGACGCTATTTTCATGCATGCGCTGCACCCATTCGTGCATAAGATCTGGCTCGTAGAAGAAGAGATCGCGATATTTCTCTCCCTTTTTGTGCCACTTGGAGAAGAGCACCTTGCGCACGGTCACCTTTTTATTGGCCCCGCCAATGAGGCGTTCATCAACTTTAATGTTTTTACTCCAAGAGCGAATGGCATTTGATTCCATATTAAAGCCGGCAACCTCTAAAAGACTTACCCCAAAAGCGGAACAACCAGAGCCTTCTCCATAAAGGGGGCGAAGGGCCAGCCCGTAGTTTTTATAATAGCCGCGTTCTCTATATTCGTTGTAGTAATCCGCAAGACGCTCGCAGGTTTTGGCATTGACTTTAACGGTAAAAAAACTCATGTCATTGTCCATACTGCGTTGATAGAATTCGGAGGCAAGCTTTGCTTCTTCTTCTAAGCGTCCAGGGAATCCGTGCCAGAGCACTCCCAGTCCGTATTTCTTTTTGAAGAGGTAGTTTTTGTAATCAACTCCCTTGTCATCAGATTGTCCTGACATGATAAAAATCTTTTCACCATTTTCTTTTTTGCAATTGAGTTCAAAGGATACATGGCCAATAGAGCGTCCTCTTCCTTTGTTGAAATACATATTTTCCACAGTTGTCCAAAGGGCAGAACGAGGAGATTTCCAGTTGAGTCCATAGGGAGACGGAATGACAAAAAGGGTAAGAGTATTGTCTGAGCGATAGGTCTTTTCTGCTAGTTTGTGAAAAAGTGCTGGATCATGAGAGAGATAATCTTTTCTATTGTTGCTGACGTCGTTAGTGCCGGAAGAGTTACCGGCCAAAGCATTGAATGATATGCCGAATAAAAGGCAAAGGGATAGTAAGGCACTAAAGGTCTTATTCATAATTCTCTCCTTGAACTCTCAGCAGCTTCCTCAATAACTCCATGGAAGCAGAACTCTCATTTTATGATGCTTTTTGGGGGGAAGGCCAGAAAAGTGAGTATTTGTCATTTTTGTCTAAAAAAAAAATTGAAAATGCCGAAATCATCGGGGTTTTGATGCGGCCAGCAGTGCAAAGTTGATAAAAAAAGATCAATATAATGTCGTTTTAATGCTAAAAATTGTCTAATGACGATAACAAGGAGAGACAAATGTCTAAAATTACTAAAGTTTTCGCACGTCAGGTGCTTGATTCTCGTGGCAATCCCACAGTTGAAGTAGACGTACACACTGAAAATGGCAATATGGGCCGTGCAGCTGTTCCATCTGGTGCTTCCACTGGTAAGCGTGAAGCTCTAGAACTTCGCGATGGAGACAAATCTTATTATGTTGGTAAATCTGTAAGAAAAGCAGTTGCCAATATTAATGAAAAAATTGCTCCTGCTCTTATCGGTAAAGAAGTCACTGCTCAAAAAGCAAATGATTACTTGATGATTGAAATGGATGGCACTGAAAATAAAGAAAACCTCGGTGCTAACGCGATTTTAGGTGTTTCTATGGCCATGGCACGTGCTGCTGCTATGGACGTCAAAAAGCCTCTATATGCTTATATTGCAGAAGATCTTAAAGCTCCAAACGTAGCTGGATATTTGAGATTGCCAGCTCCTTTGATGAACATCATTAATGGTGGAGAGCACGCTTCTAATAACCTCGACATCCAAGAATTCATGATTGTGCCTCATATGAAAAAGCCTTTCTCTGAAAACCTAAGAGCAGGTGTTGAAGTTTTCCATGCTCTTAAGAAAGTTCTTCATTCTCAAGGTCACTCAACAAACGTTGGTGATGAAGGTGGATTTGCTCCTGATCTTAAGAGCCACGAAGAAGCTCTTGACCTTATTATGAAGGCCATTGAAGCAGCTGGTTATAAGCCAGGTGTTGATATTTCCATTTCTTTGGACTGCGCTTCCTCAGAATTCTATGAAAATGGTAAATATAATATGAAAGGGCAAGGAAAAGTCCTATCTTCTGACGAAATGATCGAATATCTCTCAAATTTTGTGAACAAATATCCGATATATTCTATAGAAGACGGTATGGCCGAAGAAGATTTCGATGGCTGGACTCGCCAAACTGCAAAGCTTGGTAACAAAATCCTTACTGTTGGTGACGATTTGTTTGTAACAAACAAGAAAATCCTTCAAGTGGGAATTGAGCACAAGCAAGCAAACGCGATTTTGGTAAAAGTAAATCAAATCGGTTCTATCACTGAAACTTTGGAAACAATGGACCTTGCTTATAAAAACAATATCAAGGCCATCATGAGCCATCGTTCAGGTGAAACTGGTGATTCTTTCATCGCTGACTTGGCCGTAGCAACTGGAACTGGTCACATTAAAACTGGTTCAGCTAGCCGCTCTGACCGTATGGAAAAATACAACCAATTGCTTCGCATTGAAGAAGAGTTGGGTAACGACGCTAAATACGACGTTATTAAATAGTCCCTAAGTTTTCTCCTTCCCCTTGAAGGCGAGAGCTTGAAGGGGAGGGAGATTTTCATGAGTAACATTCTTTTTTCTCGCTCCAGCCTTTTGTATCGTTACGGTGTTTTTTCTTCTTATGCAATCTTCCTGCTTTGGGGAGGGCTTGCTCTTACTTTACGCGAGCACTTTTTAGATCAAGGATTTTTTGCTTCCCTTTTGCTCTTTTCTACTTGGTTTTTCTTTAAGCAAAATCTTTGGCACTACAAAACGGATCGCAATATTTCTCTTTTCTTTTTAGGACAGACCATCTGCTTTTTGGGAATGGGGGTTGAGCTTAAAACAGTTTCTCCTTTTTACTTTGTATTGTTGCTTTCTTTGGTGCTTTCCCTTGTCAATTTTAATAAAGAAAATTCCTACAAGGGAATAGTTCTAATGTTTATCAGTCTTACGGCGATCTTAGGCGTTGTCTCGAGTAGTAAACTATTTACGCAAACCCAAAATAGTATCGATCTTATTTTCTTTGTTTCCTTTTTCGCTAATGTTTTGGGCATGATGTACTTTTTAAAGCGTGATGAGGCAAAGAAAAAGCAGAATGAAGACCCTGTTAAAACAAAGCGTTTTTTCTATCACGATTTGATGAACCAACTGCACGGAGTAAAGCTATTTTTGGAAAACAAAATGGATGAAGAGGAAATCATTCGTTCGGAAGAATCCTATATGCTCTACAAAGAGTTAGAAATAGTGGAGAGTTTAATTAGTGAGCATTTTAATCTCAAGCATCGCAGCGCCAGTAATAGTCGGCAGATTGTTGCTTTCTCGGAATTGCGTAAGCCTCTTGAGGCCCTCATTTCGACTTACTTGGAAAAGACGGGATTTAAGGTTCGGATTGAATACCAGGGTCTAGATTATAATCCCCAAGTTGATCGCAATGGCCTCTTTCGAATTATGACTAATTTAATCAAGAATATGTCGGAAAATGGCAAAGACTATGCCGTTTTCCACTTTGATTATCACGAAGGACATGGGCTCAATATTTCAGTCTATAATCGCATCGACGAAGAGGTGCGCGAGGATGATCGTCATCTTAAAATGCTGTTAGGTGAGCCAGAGCTTTTGCGAGGAGTTGGCCTAGAATCAGTCCAGCATCTTTGTCTGCAAGAGGGTGGAACTTTTGATTTAGAAGTGCAAGGAAGTGATTGGCTAGTCAAAGTCTTCCTGCCTGCAATCGAGGCTCAGCAGCAAAAAGCGGCATAAATACCCCCTTTACCCAAATTACAGGGCAGCCTTATAATACTCCTATGAAGTATTTAAGTTTATTGCTGTTTTTTATGCTTATGGGAGTAAATGCCGAGGCTAAAAAGCAAGTATTCAAAAAAGATTTTGGAGTGAAACAGAAAGAAGCTCCTTATTTATATACCCCTCTCACTGACACCAGAAAGGAGGGGGGCTATCGCGTCGAACTCTATGGGGAACAGTTTGTTTCTACTTCTAGGATTGATGGTAATGCTCAAACGGAGGAATTTTTAGATGGAGAATCTTTTTCGCGTTTAGAAACCGAAATTCGTTTTTCATATGGCTATAGCCGCAATTTGCAATTCAATCTCGGGGCAAGAGCGCGTCGCAATCAAGCAACTTATTATACTGATTCAACTGATACTTCGACCTTGCAAACGCTGACCACTCAAGGAGTGGAGTCTATTGTCTTAGGTGTGAAATATGCACTGCCAAAGGTGGTGGGGTGGCGTTACGCTTTGGAAGGAAAATATCGCAAAGCTACTTTTTCAATCCCTGAATATGATGCCAGTGAACCCAATCGTGAAATCATTCTCGGAGATGTGCTGAGCGAGGTCACTTTTGGGGGACATATTGGGAAACAATTTTTAAACGATAATTTTATCGGCGCTTCTTGTTTTTATAATATTCCCGAAGGTCTCTCCCATGAGTTGATCTATAAGGCAGAAGCCGCACTGGTATTTAAAAAATTTCATATTGCAGTAGGTGTCGAAGGGGTCTATGCCCTTGGAAATGACGAGTATTCTGGAGTTGCCGATGAAAAGCCTGCTATGTATGTGGGTAATACGCGTATCTATAACAGTGTGGACCGACAATATTTTTCTCCTTATGCAGAGATGGGACTTGGTTTTTCTAAGTCCTTTGGGATCACAATCGGTGGTGCCCAAGTCATGGCGATGAATCATTATGACAATGGAACAAAAATATATGGTTCTCTCGTTTTTGGACATCAAGGTACTGAAGACAATTCTTATGTCATTGAGAACTTCAAAGAATATAGCTTAGAAGCGACGGTTATCAAGGTTTCTCCGCGTGGTGGATTTATTCAGATCGACAAAGGTATTGCTGATGAAATTCAAAAAGGAATGCGTGTTGATATCTTTGATTACGACTTTGCTGGGGGCAATAAGCTACTTGGCTCTGGTGTTGTTTACGAAGTTTCTGCATCTAAATCAATTGTCAAAATTACTAAAATTTATCAAAGTCGTAAGATGAAAGCGGGCAATGTTGTTCGCATGAATCAGTAAGAGAATTTTCCCTCTATAAAATTTTCCAATTCAATAAGTGAAATTGTTTGATGAGAGTCCGAAAGGGCCTTCTGAGGGTCTGGATGGACTTCTAGCATTAATCCATCAAGAGGAAGAGCTAGGGCAGCTTCAGCCATATAAAGAACGTGACGACGATCCCTTGTTCCGTGGCTGGGATCGGCAATTACAGCGTAGGGGGATTCTAGCTTCGCTTTGAGCGCCATTTGTAAGTCAAGTGTGACACCAGATGGAGATGCGAAATTGCGGCTTCCTCTTTCGCAAAGGATAATGTCTTCATGCTTAAGTCCATAGCGTTCTAGGTACAGGGCAGCAGAAAGCCATTCATGAAAAGTGCTAGAGAAACCGCGTTTCACAAGAACTTTGGGAGTCATTTCTTGTTTATCTTTTAGTTTGGCAACTTCTTGCCCAACTGATTTTAGGAGTTCAAAGTTTTGCATATTGCGTGCTCCAATTTGAACAATGGAGCAAAAGGGAAGCACTTCTTGCAATTGAGACTCTGAAGCAACTTCAACTACGAGCTTGAGATTGTCGTCTTGCAGTTTTTGTAAATAGCTGAAGCCTTGCTGATGTAAACCCTGAAAAGAGTCTGGATGGGTTCGTGACTTATAGAGAAAAGAGCGCAAATAAGAAAGTTTAAATTTCTTAACAAGTGTTGCCACCAACTCAATCTGATCCCAGGACTCTAGGGCACAGGGACCGACGATAAAGTAGGGAAGTTTTTGAATTTTCTCTAATCTCACTATAGACATGAGCGACTTTATAGCACAAAATATTCACGAGAGGAATTATTTCATAAAATATAAAAAGGTGAAAACAATGACCAAGTTTTTAGTATTGTTAATGCTTTTCAGTTTGTCCTTTGCTGCTCAAGCAAAACGATTTACTAACCAGTACTGCGAATTTGAGCTCCCCGATGGTTGGATATGTGACCTGGAGGGATCAGAGTATGTTTGTCAAAGTACTAATGATGAAAGACGTAAAGAAGCAATTATCATTCTTGCTGCCAAAATTCGTGGAGAGCAAGACGATATGGAGCAATATCAAGGCTACTTGAAAGGAACTAAAACTTACGTATTGCCAGGTGGGAAAAAGCAAATTTCAGAGCCTAAGTATGTGAAAGTTCAAAATATTAATGGTCAGCCTTGGGTTGATGCAATGCATCTGGCGTCTGAGGTTCCAGGCTTTTATACTCGCTATCTTGCCACTGTTAAAGAAGATTTGGGTGTGGCAGTGACTTTCTCAGTGGCTAAGCCATACTATGATGCATATGCTGGTGTTTTTGATCGAATTATTGCTTCTTTGAGAGTTTTCCGTCAAAAACAAGTGGACCTTTCTAAATATCGTAAAGATGCTCGTGGCGAGGGTGTTCTCGATAATGTGACCTTTGTTGATGAAGAAATGCCAACTCATGATCTTGCCGGTAAAAAAGGCAAAGGTGGTGGCGCAGGAGGGGCAGATGATCTTATGCTTTATGGTCTTCTCGGCCTTGGAGCTGTTATCTTTATTATCATGAAGAAAAAGAAAAAAGGCGCTCCT
>QKCN01000123.1 GCA_003245675.1 Bacteriovoracaceae bacterium
CATCGTACCAGCCATTTTTAAAAGCTCTCTTTTTTAAGAGGGCTTTTTTTTTTGCCTAACTCTTGGGGACGGGAGATCAAAAAGATCACTAAGCTCTCTTAAATTCAATCTTATCTAAGCGCGCACAAATATTCATTGTACTCTTTACTGAACTTCCTCTCGCAGAATAATAGTAAATAGAAATATCCTCTCCCAAGGCTTGAAGCTCAAAATTCCCCAAGGCCAATCCCAACCTTGTAAAGTATTCCAAATAAGCTTCTGTTTCTTTGCGCTGTAAACTTTCATCCTTCAGTCTTCGTTGAAGATTTTTTAATGATTTTTGAATAGGATCAATAGACTGCCGTGATCGCGCCCAAAGAAAAAGGACCCAGCTAACAAAGATGAAAAGAGGAATCAGCAAGGCCAATTGATAAAGAGTCGTCAGACGGATTTTTAATAAATCGGCAAAAGAGTTTTGAAAGTCTGTATTAAATGAATAGACAAAATTTTGCCAACGATTATCAACGTAGCTTAAATAATTGAAAATTTCTTTCATCCATTTCCAATTTCTAATTTTGCCCCACGCACCTTCTGTGAGCATTAAATTCTGATATTCTGAAAGACCTTGTAGAATTCGAACAGGTGCGACAAAAGAAACAGGGTCAACACGCTCCCACTGCTCTTCTTTTTGATTAAAAATTTCAACCCAAGCATGAGCATCTTTTTCTCTCACCGTATATACGCCATTCAAAGGATTTATCTCTCCCCCTTGAAAGCCAACAAGGACTCTTGATGGAATTTTTAATAAGCGCGCAAGAAGGGCATAGGCTGTAGCAAAATGAACACAGAAACCAACTTTGTTCACAAGGAATTTATCCACTGTATTTCCTGCTGGTGGTGTTAAGGTATAACGAAAATCTGAATCGGAAAAATATTTATTTAAATTTTGAAGAGAATCATTGGGAGTCGTACCAACCAAGGTCGCAAGTACATTCCGAATAGATGGAGAAATATCAGGAGGCACTTGCAGATAGTTTTTCAGCTTAATTTCTTTGACCTTAAGGCTACGCTCATCAGTAAGGACCTGATAACTAATCTTATTAAGCAAAGTACGTAATAAGCGATAAGATTTAGAAGAACTACTCTCCCACATCACTCCCACATCCAATTTTTTAACTTCACGATCTAAAACAAAAAGATACTGGCTAGAAAGATTTTGAAAAAACACCTGATATTCATAAGACGAACGTAAAACTGATGCTTTTTTATACTGCTCCAAAAGAAAAGGACGAGGGTTTAACCAATGATCTCCTTCTACAAAGCGCAAAACATTGCCAATCCAATAAAGCTGATCTCGCGGCGGGGCCTCCCCCTTGAAAGCAACCTTAAAAACAGGACGCTCCGACAAACTAATCTGCCCCGTCTGTGCTAAATCAATCTCTGGCGTAAATCCAGATTTACCCATACTTGGCTTAAAAAATGAAAATCCAAATTCTAAGCGCGGAAAAATGAGATAAATAACAACGACAAGAGGAAGAAGAAAAGAGCAAAATCGCAAAATGGGCCACCAATCGCGCCAACGAAAAGAAAGAGCCTGTTGTGGTTGATTAGCCTGCCAAAGCCCCAATAGCACTAAAAAAGTACTCAAAAAATAAAAAATACTCCCAAGCAAAGAAAGAGAAAAAAGAGCCTGAGCAATGGCCGAAAGCAAGGCAATCGCAAAAAATTTAGTTACATCATACCTCTTCTTTTGCTCTAGCAATTTCAAATTTTGTAGCATAATTAACCAAGAAGCCCCTGCCTCAATGTCCACAATGGTTCCAAACTCTTTAAAGACCAAAAACAATGCCAAAAAATTCAAGACAATAAGAAAAAGTGATGGAATAGATTTCAAGCCCCAATGCAAACCAATAAGAGCTAATGCATATCCCAAAATCCAAGAAGGTAAAATTTCATACCCCATTAATGTATTAAGCAATGCCAAGAGGACGGGAATATTCATCCAGGAACTAAACTTCATAACAAGCAAGCTCCTTCATGCATTTTTGATAGTGAACAATTCCCACATCAAATTCAGTTTTATAATGAGGCAAAACTAATCTCCACCAAAGTTTATAGCGATGACAAAGACCAATTAATTTAGAAGCACGCTGCAAAGATTTTTCAATATCCTTCTCCTCTAGAGAAATAGTCACTTCATATCCATTAAAAATTTGTTCGTAGCTAAATTTCTTACTGAGCAGTTTTCCTCTCTTAGCATAAGCTTTCCAATCGACTCTTGCAAAAGGCATTCCCGCAATAAATTCTTCATGGTAAAGAAATTCATCAATATCAACGAGCTGTCCCGCATTAAGTAAGTGCGGGAAATGGCGTTGGCATTCTTCCAAGCGACAATCCCCTTTGGCTTCGGGATAGACATAAAAGGCATGGGCACAATGATCTTCTACAGGATAAGACCATGCATAAAAAATTCCCAACGGAAAATTCGTCTGCAAAATTATTTTGGAAAGCTTATATTGGCCACGCTTCAAAACTTGAGTCATTTGTCGATAATGATTGGTTTCATCTGCTGGGATCGTCAAATCCGACAGCATGAGTGTCGCCCCGCTATCGAGCACAATTTTCACACAAACATTTTGTTGAGTTCGAACTGTTTTATTTTGCAAGATAACTTTTGCAATGACAGGTAAATCAGCATGCCCACTATCGATCTCCAGAGAAAGTAAAGAGACACCAACCAAATTAAAATGGGTGATGATTGAAGAAAAGGAAAATAACAATAGCAAGCCTATTGCATTAAATAGAATAAGATTATTTGCATAAGTCAGACCGACAATTAAAAGAATCGTTGCTGCTCCAAATAAGATGACACCATTGCGAGTCGGCAACATATAAACTTTATTAGGTTTCCAAGGAAATTTTGAGACAATTTTATGGAATTTTAATTTCTTCCAAAATTGTCTTTTGAACTTTTTCCAAAGCATGTTCAACATCAAGCTCCATGCCATATAGGCGATGAGAAATTACATAGGGAGTTATTTCTTTAACATCTTCGGGAATGACAAAATCGCGTCCGGCCATATAGGCCCACGCTTTTGCCATTTTTTGTATATCTAGTCCTGTTCGAGGACTCAAATCTTTTAAGTCACTTGCTTTACGTGAAAATTCCAAAATATCGATAATATAATGTTGCACTTTTTCATCCACATGGACTTTGCCAATTGCTTGCGATAGTTGAGTCAGTTCAGCTAAGCACCAAAAAGCTCTTAACTCATCGATAGCATCATGTCGACTTCCAGTCTTTAACAATTGAAGTTCACTTTCTCGCGCGGGAACACCAATTTTAGTGCGCACCAAAAAGCGTTCCAATTGTGACTCTGGAAGCACACTTACGCCAACATGCTCAAAAGGATTTTGAGTTGCAATCACACAAAAAGGAATTTCTAGTCGAAAAGTATCATTATCAATAGATACTTGCCGCTCCTCCATGGCCTGTAAAAGTGCACTCTGCGTACGAGGAGAGGCCCTATTGATTTCATCTGCTAACAACAGCTGATTAAATAGTGGCCCCTTTTGCACATTAAAAGTCTGAGTTTGAGGATTAAAAACATTAACACCCACAACATCAGAAGGCAGAAGATCATTGGTAAATTGTATTCTCCCCAAAGAGAGTCCAAGAGTTTTGGCCAAATACTTAACAAGCAAAGTCTTTCCAACGCCAGGAATATCTTCTAAAAGAATATGCCCTTGCACCAAAAAAGTAGCAAAACATAATTTAACGACATCTCTTTTTCCAATAATAAATTGATTACTTTGTTCGAAATAGGAATTTATTTTCTCGTGCATGATCAATCCTTTGGCTAAAATCGCGCAGAAACGGCCAAACCTCTAATTCCTTCCTGTTGAATAAAACCAGCTGAAAGCTCGTGCTGAAAAATCCATTTATACACAGGATCTGTTTCTTGATATTTGGCGGCAACTCGTACACCTTCAGATGCCAGTAATGCAACAAATATACCACCCATCACATCCGACACATAATGCTTCTGATTATGAACTCGCTCAAAGGCAATGGCCCCCGTAAGTACGGCCGGAGCCAACGCAGCAGCTGGTCCATAATATTGAAAAGTCTTAAAGGTCAAAGCCGCAATTCCAACAACATGCCCAGAAGGAAAAGAGGAACGCCCACGAAAGGCAGTTTCCCAAACTGAAAGATCCTTTTGGTCTGGCCGCTCATGAAGCGGAATAGCACTGAGAACAACAGCCTCCCCCAAACTCAAGTTTACGGTGGCAAAAAGCTCTTGGGCAAAATGCTTCATTTTTAAATCATTATTTTTTTTGGCCCAATAATAAAAACCGGCCGGAACAATAGGAGTATTAAAAAGAATGAAACTATCGCTCAGTGCTTTTATGAGGTCTTCATTCGTTTCTTCAGTAGCGGAATGTGCTGAAATGCGCTCGTCTTGATCAAAGAGATAGGTAAGAGTTGCAATTGCCCCAGTCCCAATGACCCAACCTTGAGGAGTGGTAAACTGCTTGTAGCTCGCCTGCCCCATATAACCAAGCGACGTTAAAAAATCATCTTTTAAAGAAAAAGACTCTGCTTGCTCTATTTTATCTTGAGCCATTGCAAAGCTAAAACTAAAAATTAATACAAATAATATTTTCATTTTTTCCAATAAATGTCAGAACGCTTGCGGCGTGCATTGGCCACACGAGCAATCATAAAAAAATAATCTGATAATCGGTTGATAAATTTTTCCCCATTCTCTGGGAATTCTTCTTGTGAAGAATTTTTAAAACTCCACATTTCTCTCTCTAGGCGCCGGCAAACAGTGCGACAAATATGAGCCTGTGATGAGGCCAATGAGCCGCCAGGCAAAATAAAACCTTCAATTGCCCCAACTTCCTGATCCAAAGAATCCATCCCTTCTTCCATTTGCGAAAAGATCTCTTCATGAATCTTAGGGAGTGAAAAATTTTGGCGTTTATCTACTTCACAAGCGAGATTGGATGCAAGATTAAAAAGATTATGTTGAACCTCTTGCAGTAAGTCTTTTTCCTTTTGAAAACAGGCATCAATTTCCATAAGGGAAATTAGCATTCCCACATGAGAATTTAACTCATCCACGGTCCCATAGGCCCACAAACGTGCATCATCTTTAGGAACACGTGTTCCACTAACAAGGCTCGTCGTTCCCTTGTCTCCTGTTTTTGTATAAATCGAACATTTTCCCATTTTAGGTCCTTTTTTGTTGATATACCAACAGCAAAAATCCTAGCAAAATCATTATGACAGAAATATATTGTGAAGTCGAAATTCCCCAGTATAGCCCTCGCACAGCATCTCCTCTTAAAAATTCCAAAGAGAAACGCAAAATACCATATCCCAGCAAATACCAACTCAAAATATTTTTCTGTCGCATCAATAATTTAAATATTACAAACGAAAGAAAAAATAACCCCAATGATTCATAGAGTTGCACAGGATGGCGCCAAAGCCCATGCAAGTGAACACTCAAAAATGAAGTAGTCTCTTTACCAAAACAGCAGCCGGCCAGCAGACATCCAATTCGCCCAATAGCATGCCCCAAGCACAAAGAAGGCAATAATGCTTCGAGATGTCGCAGTGAATACGTTTCTATACGCCAAACAAAAAGGGCCGAATACAAAGTCGCCGCAATCAATCCACCTAAAAAGACAAAGCCGCCACCCAACCAAAAATTGGCCGAAGCCACTTCAAAAGCTGGTGCCGTAATCCAAAAAAGAATTTTAGCGCCCAGCCAGGCAAAAACAAAAAGACCTGTTAAATAATATGGAATAACCGTTGTTGCGAGCTGTTTACGATGCAAAGTATATAAATATAAACGAATCGCAGCTCCCCACGCTACTCCCATGAGTAGCGGGTAGGAAAATAGAGTCAGCCAATCACTCTTAAATAGTATCGGCCACATTGGAAGAGGCCTTTGATTTTCGAAGTGGAATAAAGCCAATAATTAGCAAGCAGGCAGCAATGGTGATGGAACTATCTGCAATATTAAAGGCTGGAAAATGCCAAGCTCCATGATGAAAATCCAAAAAATCGACAACATACCCTAAAACAAAACGATCGATAAGATTCCCAACGGCACCTGCAAGTATTAAAGAATAGGAAACAAGATCAAGTAACTTACCTCTTTTACTTTTCCAAATAAGCCAGACCAACCACAGACAAGCTAATACAGGAATAAAGAGAAACAAAGGACGTCTAACTGAATCATGAAATTCTGCGCCCATCCCAAAAGCCGCCCCTGTATTGCGGACATAGGTGATATTAAAAAAACCATCAAGTACAGAAATACTTTCTCCCAGAGAAAAATCTGCTCGTATCCACCACTTTGTTAGCTGGTCAATTAAAATGAGAAGAATAATTCCCAAACTTGCCCAAATTAGATTCCAGTATTCCTTTTTCATCGCCATAACTATCCTCTAATAAAAGTCTTTGGGGGTAATTCCATATTTTTCAATTTTGCGCAGCAAAGTCTTTTTGGGAATATTGGCCTTCAAGGCTGTCTGATTGATCTTTCCTCGATTAGTTTTTAGCGCATGAATAATGAATTCTTTTTCAAAAAAATCTTTCGCCTGTTGAAAATCTAGTTTTTCATGCTCTTCGCTGCTAGAGAAACTAAATTTATGATCAATCTGAGGTTTATCTTCATCTGGTTCCTTGTCAAAAACAGAGTTTTGAATACTTTGATAATCAATAATAGAACTTTCTGTCTCTTCTGACTCATCTAGTGCCACTAACTCTTGCTTCTTTTCCCCTTGCACTTTGCGGCGAATTATTTCAGGAAGAGAAGCCAAGCTAATATATTCGTGTGGCTCAATGATAAAAGCATGCTCAATCGTATTGCGCAATTCACGAATATTCCCCGGCCACTCATACGCGAGCAAACCTGCTTTGGCATCATCTGCAACACCTTTAATTGAGAGCTGATGTAGATCATTAAAGTAATTGATGTAATAACTAATTAAATGAGGAATATCTGCCAAGCGCTCTCGCAGTGGTGGCAAATAGACAGGTAATACATTGAGACGATAAAAAAGATCTTCTCTAAAAGATCCGTCCTTAATCATATCCTCAAAAGGACGATGGGAGGCTGCAATAATGCGCACATCAAAAGGGATTTCTCTATTCGATCCCACGGGAGTAAAACTCTTCTCCTGTAGAACCCGCAAAAGTTTTACCTGCATGGAAAGTGGAATATCTCCTATTTCATCTAAAAAGAGAGTTCCTCCTTCTGCAAATTGAAATTTTCCTAATTTCCTTTGATCAGCACCAGTAAAAGCTCCTTTTTCGTGTCCAAAAAGCTCTGACTCAATCAAATTTTCAGGAATTGCGGCACAGTTAATTGTTACGAACTTCTCATCTTTTCGTGGTCCATTAAAGTGGATAGCCTTCGCCACAAGCTCCTTACCCGTTCCCGACTCTCCGCGAATTAAAACAGGTGTATTAACTTTGGCCAATTTAGAGATGAGATTAAATACTTTTTGCATCTCATCAGATTCACCCACAAATTGGTCTGATTTATTTTTTGTTCCTAAAGAAAGAGTTGGAGCAGAGAACGCCATGGTTTCAACCATAGATCGCGCGCGCAAGGCCCTTTTGATAAGAGCAACCAAATTTTCAGAACTGATAGGCTTTTCTAAATAATTAAATGCTCCCTCTTTTACCGCTTTCACAGCATCAGAGACATTAGAATAGGCGGTTAAAATAATGACAATGATGGAAGCATCATGCTTTTTCATTTCCACAAGCGCCTGAATTCCATCCATCTCAGGCATATTAACATCCATCACCACAAGGTCATATTTCTCGCGATAGACTGCATCAACAGCTTCTCGACCGTTGTCCGCGACACTTACATTAAAGTGGTGATACTCCAAAGCCTTTTGGACAGACTCCTGCAATACCTTATCATCATCTACGACTAAAACCTTGTGCATAATTACCTCTATGTTCTACGCATTTTTTAACTTAATAAGAAAGCGTGTTCCTTTTTCCAGCTCTGATTGTACCGAAATCTTTCCGCCATGTAACTCTATGAAATATTTTACCAAATATAGGCCCAAACCAGAGCCCTTAATCTTGTGACTTGCATCATTTTTAACTCGATAAAACTTGTCAAAAATATATTCTAAGTCCTGCGGAGCAATACCGACCCCTGTATCTTGGATTTCTAAGTAGACCCAATTTTCATCATCCCAAGTTTTGACCGAAATTGTCGTATTTTCGCCAGAATACTTGATGGAATTTTCCACTAAATTTGAGACCACGCGATTCATCAAATTGACATCCATACTGATAGGATAAAGAGGGGCTAAATCCTTTTCGATACGAATAGAATTTTGACCCGCCTCAAAGCGCAGCGAATCGATCACTCCTTCAATCAACTTGTTTAAATCTTTAGAACTTTTTTTGAGATTGAGATTGCGGGACTCGATTTTGGTGAGATCCAAAATAGAAGTGATAAATTTATTCAGCTCTTTGGTAGCATTTAAAATACCATTTAAATATTTTTTCTGCTCTTCTCCATTGGGGAATTGATTTTGTAATATATCGGCCATACCTGCAATCTTAGCAACTGGAGTCTTAAGGTCATGACTCATGAAGGAAATAAAATTCTGCTTAAGGGCATCAACCTTTTTCAATAGTTTTGTCTCCTCTTGAATAGCAAATCGCTGCTGATACTCTCCAATAGCCCTAAAGGGGACCCATATATAATAGACGATAAAGATCGCAAGAATAATATGAGTTAAATTCACCCAAAGACCCATCACTGAAAATAAAAGATATGTGAGAATAATAAATCCTAGCATTGTCAAAAGAGTAAAAGTCAAACCACTACTGGGTTTTAAACGGGAAATTAAAACAGAAAGAATTAAAGCCATGATGACAGCAATAATGTCTGTGACAATATTGGGAATCATGTAAACCGTTTTGTCCTGTATCAATGAAGAAATAATCTGACCGTGAATATTCAACTGCGATGCCGTGTATTCATCTTTGGAAAAGGGGGTATACGCGTAATCTGATGCGCGCGAAATATAGCGTGGCCCCACAAGCACGACCTTGTCTTTAAATAAGCCGGGAGGATAACGTCCCGTTACCACTCGATGAAAAGGAATAGTTTGAAAGTGAGTTTTGCCATCACGCGGATCTGATGAATAACGAAAAAGAGAAAAGGTTGCATCGGCCTTACTCACATAATAGGAACCCAAAAAGGAATTAGATTCTAATGGCCTTTCATTTTGCTTTTCTCTAAAACGATTGGCCGCCCAAAGATGCAAAGAATCATCCCCTGCAACATTTAAAATAGCACGTCGACAGACATTGTCACGAGAGAAAGCCGCATTATCAATATTGAGCTGAGCAAGTAAATAACCAAAATGCTTTAATCTCTCAGGAGGTAATTGTTCCCCCCAAAAATCAATAGATGTGGCAAAACGAAAAAGACCTCCGCGCTTAGTATAATCATCCAAGAGGCTGGTAAAGCGGTCATAGTAGGGCTCATCCGAAAGCGTTTGAGGCTCAAACAGTGCAGGAAAATATGCAATTAAAAAGGGATTATCCTCCCCCAATTTTTCAAAAAATCGAACATGCGTGGCATATGTATAAGGAAAGGTATCACCTAAAAATTCATCACTCTCCTCATCCATGGAGATTAGAACAATATCGTCACTTGCTTGAATTCCAAAATCAATTCTTGCCCAAAGATCGTAGAGAATAGAATCCAGCGTGGTAAATGAATACTGCAACATCAAAAAAATAAAAATGACAGTAAAGAAGAAAGGATAAATCCCCGCCAATTCAGACAATACTTTTTTCTTGGAAGCAACTTTATTAAAAAGAACTTTCAGCTTCTGCATGCCCTAAATCCCATTTGCCCTATCTGCGAGAAACACACGGGCAATCTCTAGGCTCCTTTGCTGTATTTTGGCACCACGGCCAAGAAAAGAAATAGAAAACTGAATTGGCCAGTAGAAGAAGCTATAAAGAATCATTTTGAGCTGTTTCAATAAAAACGACTTTTTCTTCCATCCTCCAATTCGGCGACCGAACACATCGAAAGCCGCAAGGAAAAAAAGAAAACTATAAATAGACGAGAAACTTCTTTTACGCAAAATAACAGAATAATAGACTAACAATTCTTTTAGTTTCTCACGATCCCCACTACTCAGCTCAGACTGTAAAAGCCTCTTTTCGAGTAATAGTGTCACTTTTTTTCTGCGACGAAATCGATCAAAAATTAAAATTTCAGGCAGCCAGGAACTATAGGAATCAAAAACAAAAACATTTAATTCCTCTACATTTTGACAAGAAACGACATCTTTTAATAGATGGCTGAACTCCCTATCCAGATGATGATGATCTAAAGGAAGCTTCTTAGCCTGTAAACTGAATATAAGGATGGGTTCTATTCCAGAAAAAAGTAACCAAGAAAAAAAGAAGACAAGGGCAATGGATGACGCCAAAGTAATGAGGTCAAAAAGAAGATACAAGACCGCAAAACAAGGCAAAAACCAGATAAATATAACTAGTAAAAACTTAATAAACTCTTTAATTTCAATAATATATTTCATAACGCGCCAAGTCTAAAAATATTTCACAAGCAAAGTTTGCTATAGACAAAAATTCTGAATAAGGCTATAAAGCCCTCGCTCACATAGAGTAGCAGACTGTATTAACGCTACCACGAAGGCTTCTTTTTGGAAAAGAAGAACTTTGTTTTGCTAATATTTTTTGTTTATTTCTTATAAATTCTTTAACCACCAAGGAGAGAAGATGGCATTTGAAAGGCTACTTTTCGG
>QKCN01000037.1 GCA_003245675.1 Bacteriovoracaceae bacterium
TTACAAAATACATATCAATAAAATGATAAAGATAAATAAACATATAAAGCTCATCACCCTTAGTAATGCGATCAGAAAGCAAAGACATGGCCCCCAAAGTAAAAACACCAGTAATCCAAATCCCCGCAAAAACGAGGTGAATGACTTTCAAAAATTTTTTCTGCCCTGAAGAAAGTTTTTTCACTTTTACTCCTAATATTTATTATTTGTCCCTCATATTTTCAGCATAGGATAAAGTCCTATAAATAACACTCTTTAAACTCTGTCTCTTTACCGGCTTACAAATATAGCTGGTAAAACCTGCGGCATAGTATTCCTGAATCTGCTCTTTAAAAGAATTCGCCGTAAAAGCAATGGCTGGGGTTTTCACATGCTTGCAATCTTCGCGAATCGCCCGGATCGCCTCTACGCCATTCATTTCTGGCATTTGAATATCAAATAGCAACAGATCATAAGTATTATTCTTCAAAGACTCAAGAGCTTGTTTTCCATCATATACAGAGTCAATGAGTAGAGGCGTATCTTTTAAAAATGCTCTTATCAGCAAATGGTTATCAATGGAATCATCAGCATAAAGTATTTTATAGGGACATTGATAAATTTCATCGGGGATCAGTTCATTGGCAATCAAAGTTTGTAAACTCTCCTCGTGAGCCTCTAGCTCTCCAGGGATTGCAAAAGGAAGTTCAACCAAAAATGTCGTTCCCTTGCTCGGCTGACTTGTGACTTCAATTTTGCCGTGAAGCTTTGTCACTAATGCTTTGGCAGTGTAAAGTCCAAGTCCAAAACCACCATAATTTTTCGCACTATCCTCTCCTTGCACAAAAGGCTCAAAAACATCTTTCACCTCATCTACAGTCATGCCTTTTCCAGTATCTGCGACCTCAATTTTCACATAGACTTTCTTCTTGGTGTGACGAATAAGACTCAACGACAAGTTTACATCACCATCAGAAGTAAACTTAACGGCATTGCCTAAAATATTGGAAACAATTTGGGTAATCTTGACCTTGTCTCCAATCAGCGTTTTGGGAATTTGAGGATCAATGAGCAGATGCAAATGATTATTGTTCGCTTTAGCCTGAAAGAAAAAAGAATCAAAAACAGATGTCAAAATAGACGCCAAATCAATGGGTGCCTTTTCAATCAAAAATTGGCCACGCTCAATTTTGATGTAGTTTAGTAAGTTCTCCACATAATAGAGCATCATTTCAGAAGAACGCTTTTGCATTTTTAAATACTCGCGCTGCTCTGATGTTAAAACAGTAGAAAGCAATAATTCGTTGGTTCCTAAAATTCCATTTAACGGAGATCGAAGATCGTGCCCAATAGAGGCAATAAACAATGCTTGCTGCTTAGATAAAATCTTGCCCTCATTCATACTCAAATACTCCTATGTAGGCTTCCCTTTATTTTGAAATAATAATGACTAATTTAAAAGAGCCACATAATTGCACTCTAACTAAACCATAAAAGGATGCTCTATCATTTTCTGACACCCAAAAAGGACAATGATTTCAGCAACTTAAACAGGGGAATCATTTTCTCCCCCCCAACTCATGGATACAAATAATGCTACACTGAACAAAGATCCCTATATCCAGTATGGAGAGATGGAAGAGAGTTTTAAAACAAGGATGTTTTTATGAAATCGATTGTACTATCAGTATGTCTGCTATTATCTTTTAGTATCTGGGCCAGCGTTCATCCCCTCTTAGGGCAACGCTCCGATACCGACTTTACCATGGAAGAAAATGGAAATAATATTTCCGTGCTCTTTCAAATTTCGCAACTTGAAACAATTCCCGAAAGCAATAAGGACTTGTTACCTGCAAACTTTGAGCGCCTAAAATTCAAACAATTGCAATTGACGAGTGAAGCTGGAAAGCCATCTCTTCCATTTCATAGCTTTGTGGTAAAAGGCTTACCTGAAGAATACCGCGTTCAATACGAGCTAGGGGCTGCAAGAGTATTAGCTGACGTCATCCCTGCTCCTGCCCAACCTGAATATTTTCGTTGTGGCACCTGCCGCCAACCCTCTTTAGACATTGACTGGAAAAGCTATACTGCAACCACAAAACGCTTTTTCCAAATGGAATACTTAGGAGAATTCCGCGGAACTCACTTAACTCGCATCACTCTTTACCCTGTACAATTTAACGGCGCTCAAAATCAACTCGTGATCTACCCCCAAGCACAATTTGACATTAGCCGTGCAGAAACCAAGGGCAATATTGATCTTGATGCCCTCGTCATGCCAGAAGAAATTATCCGCGAAGCAGATCTTAATAAAAAATACATCATTATTACTCCCAAAAAATTCACTGAAGCAATGCAAAGATTTGTGAATTGGAAAACAGAACTAGGATATGAAGTATCACTCTATGAACTTGAGGATATTGGCAATACATCAGCAGATGTTCAAAAATTTATTGCTGATCTCTACAAGAATCCTGTAACTCAATTTACTTATGCCCTACTCGTCGGACATGAGCGCAGTTTTCCAACATTCTATCGCCGAACATCTTCCAGCTCTAGAACCCCAAGTGATCTTCCCTATTTTACATTTGGTGGAGCAAGTGACTATATTCCTGACGTATTCTATGGTCGCTTTGTGGCCGACAATACAACCGAAATCGAAAATATTATCAGTAAAACCATTGAATATGAAACTCAGCACTATGCTGATGCCAGTGGCTTAAACCGCACAGTTGGTCTTGCATCTAATGAAGGCTCTAATCCTTCAGACGTAGATTATGTAAAAGCAATGCTTAATGTTTTCCAAGACACTTATGCACAGACTCCTAAATTCTTTTTCCAAACGAATTATGATTCAACTCCTTCAAATCTCAATGCAGCTCTTTCTAAAGGTGTGGCATGGTTGAATTATATTGGTCATGGCTCAGGAACAAGTTGGCCATCCATGTACAACACTTATAGTTCTTCTCACGTTTCAAGCATCGACTCTTACGGAAAAGTAAAACCTGTTGTCATTGACGTTGCTTGCCAAAATGGGAATTACACTTATGGCGCCGGAAAACTCGGAGTCGCTTTCATGACAGCAACCCACAATGGACAGCCAACTGGAGCAGTTGCTTACTATGGTGGCTCTGTCAATATTTCTTGGCACCCTCCAGCGATTATGGCCGTTGGAACAAACCGCATTATTGCCAAAAGAAGTCTTGAGCACCTAGGAGAAGCACTTCTGGCTGGTCACTTCTATCTGACAGCGAACTACTCAACTCTTTCTGCAATCCAAGAAAATTACACTTGGTATATGCTACAAGGTGACCCATCTCTTCATCTTAATTTCTAAAATAAAAAGGGGGATCGTTTGATCCCCCTTTATTTAGTTCTGAACAATTCGAAACTGATCCGTTTTAAATTTTTTCCGTGCCTCATATTGATCCTGCTCCAATCGATAGAGCTCCATTTTGTGTTTCTCTTGAAGTTCTTCCCAAGCAATATTATTCTCTAGCACACTTAAATCATGTGTTTCTCTGAACAAATTTTTTTCCTGAATTTGAGCCTTTTCAAATTTTTCTTTTTCCAAACGATGCTCGTGCCGTAATATCGTCATTTCCTTTTCGCTGTAATTTACAGTATCTTGACTCCCCGCAGGTCGTCGATAGCGTTGCAGTAACTCTTTGCCCTGAACCTCCTGATAAAACTCATGCAATCCTTGACGGTGAACAGCAAGATCGCTCTTTAAACGCAAATCTCGCTCCGACAAAAGCTGGCTCATCTTGTTTTCCACTTTCTGAATCATATCATGCTGGGCCATTAAATTGACCGTCGCTCCTCCTTGATCGAGCTTGCGTTCAATACTATCCAATTTACTCACCAGTTGATCTAAATTTTGCGGAGATGCCTTTTGCTTTGAAAGAGTAAAATGCTGCGCCAATAAAAAAATACCCAAAGTATAAATCCCCCAAAGCCCCATCTTGCCCCAAATATTCAACTCTTTCCTGATTACATAGTGGGCCGGTAATTTCACAAAATTCTCTGATAAATCAGTACTGGACCTAGTCATAATATTTTTCTTGGAAAATACAGATACTTGTTTTTTCATTATTCAAATCTCCGAAAAGAGTAATCCCAGTAGTATAATTCTTCTCCTTTAAACGCCCAAACCAATACGTCATTTCAGCAACTTACCCCCAAAACATCTAGCACAAAAAATTGCCAGTAGATTCTTTAAGCTATATGGTATGTCCCTGAATTGAATACTTAAATAGGAGAAGCTCTGCTATGGAAATCGTCAGAAAAGAAACCGACCAAAGAATGAGTAGCATCGTGATTCATAATGGAACTGCATATTTTTGCGGACAAGTGGCCAAAGACAACACCAAAGACATTACGGAACAAACCAAAACAACTCTCGAAGAAATCGATGATCTCCTTGCCAGCATTAATGCCGATCGCACCCATATTCTTTCCACCACCATTTACCTAAAAGACATGAAGGACTATGATGCCATGAATAAAGTTTGGGATAACTGGGTGCCCAAGGGCCATGCCCCGGCCCGCGCTTGTGTACAAGCACAAATGGCCGAAGCAGAATATCTCATCGAAATGAGTGTTATTGCGGCCGTAAACTAGCCCTAAAGAGAGCATGAATAAGTATCAAAGAATATTTGGCTCCGGTGTTTTTGGTTTGGCAGTAAGTAGTATTTTACTGCTGATAACCACTGCTCTCGAACAATACATTCACAGCTTCCCTCTTATTGACTCTCGTGCAATAAGAGTCACTATTCTTGCTCTCTCAGTTCTTGCAACGACTGCAATAGTCATCTGGAGTGTAAAATCTCTTCCTATAGAATCTCGCGGACGCGAACTTGTTCAAACGGGAGCCTTTGCTCTTTTGCGCCATCCTCTTTATGGAGCCTTTCTCTGCTTCTTCAATTTTGGTCTGGCCATATTCTTAAATCACTACATTTACCTCATCTGGGCAATTAGTTTGCATCCTCTATGGCATTGCCTGATTCGATATGAAGAGAGCTTGATGATTAATTACTTTGGCGTGGAATACCAAGAATACATGAAAAAAACCTCACGCTTCTTCCCTCTCAAATATTTTATAACCTGTTTACGAAAAAACTAAATCTCATCGATTCTAAATAAATTGTTGCTGAAGAAAATGCAAAATCTCATCCCGAACTCTTCTAAAAACTTTTAATTTCTCCTCTTCATCTTCTATTCCCTGAATAAGGCGCGGAGGATCTTCAAAAGGATGATGCTCAACTCTAGCCTCCCCAGGGAAACGAGGACAAGTTTCATGAGCATGACCACAAACAGTGATCACCAACTCAAAAGAAACGTCACTTAAATCATCAAGTGTTTTAGAATACAAAGGTGAAAGATCAATACCCAACTCTTCCAATACCTTCATGGCATAGGGATCGAGTCCATGTTTTTCAATGCCGGCAGAATAGGCTTTGCCTTTATCGCCACAAAAGTGATTAAACAAAGCCTCCCCCATCTGGCTGCGACAAGAATTGCCCGTGCAAAGAAATAAAATGTTCACTAGCGCTCCAAAACTTCTTTGATTTGAGCAACAGTTAAGACTTTGCCTGTACTTTGAATTTTACCATCAACGGCCAAAGCGGGAGTTACCATCACGCCCATAGAGACAATCTCTTCAATGCTTTCGATTTTCTCCAATTCGCAATCAACATTTAATTCTCTGATTGCAACTTCCGCATTTTCATAAAACTCTTTACACTTTTTACAGCCTGTTCCTAAAATTTGTACTTTCACTTTCTCTCCTAAAATAGAATATTAAATAGAAATCCAATCAACATGATCGCACACGCGACAGTTCCAAAATAAATAACGATCAATTTTATCTTCATCACTTTTTTAAGCAAAAGAGCTTCGGGAAGTGAAAGTCCTACCACGCCCATCATAAAAGCCAGTGCTGTCCCCAAAGGAATGCCCTTGCTCACCAAGCTCTGCACCACGGGAATAATGCCGGTGGCATTGGCATACATGGGCACGGCCAACAAGGTCGCCACGGGAACCGCAAACATATTATCGCGCGTAATATATTGTTCAAAATAGCCCGCAGGCACATGCCCGTGGATAACAGCGCCAATAGAAAGCCCCAAAAGGACATAGGGAAAAACGCGCTTAAAAACGGACATTGCCTCTTGCCAAATCTCTGGCAAGCGCTCTTTTAATGTCTTTTTAGCATCCTCTGCTGAGTCTTGAATCTTCTGCTTCACCAATTCCTGAACCCAATCTTGTAAGTAGCGATCCAAATTCAAAAAACCGAGCAATCGTCCCACAATGGTACCCAATAATATTCCTGATACCGCATACACCACAGTAACTTTGGTCCCAAAAATCCCCCAAAAAATGGCCAAGGCAACTTCATTCACCAAGGGAGAAGTAATTAAAAAGGAAAGAGTTACGCCCAGTGGAATGCCGCCTTTTAAAAAACCAATAAAAAGAGGAATAGAGGAGCAAGAACAAAAAGGAGTCAACGCCCCAAGGGTGGAAGCCAGAAAATTTTCAATGCCCCAAAGCTTGCGCCCATTAAGAAAGCGACGAATGCGCTCCACCGGGAAATAAGAATTCACCACTCCCATTAAGAGGATAATGAAGACCAATAAAAAAGAAATTTTAAGCGTATCGTAAATAAAGAAATGAAAGGTTTTGCCCCAAGACGATTGCAGACCCAGATGAAATAGATCCCGAACAATAATATCTGCAACTTTTTCAAACATAAAAACTCCTTCACGAAGAGTGATAAGCTTGCGCCGGCTCCCAACTCAGACCAAGGCTCAAAACTTTTTGAATCAAACTCAAGTAGTCACAAGAGTTCAATGCCGCCGCAATAGCAAATTCATCACCGTTGGCAATATCAGGATTGGGATTGGCCTCAATAAAATAGATCTCGCCATTTTCCTTGAGCCGCAAATCCAAACGAGCTAATCCACTCAGTCCTAATATCTTATAGATCTTTTTGGACATATTTTGAACTCTTAATATGTCTTGGGCTGAAATATTCTGAGCTGGACGCAATTCAATCCCCTGCTTCTCTCTGTACTCCGGGCTCCACTTGACTTTACTGGTAGCAATTTGATGGGTGCCCTTGGAGGGATTTCCAAAATGCAGTTCAAGTGGTGGAAATACTTCAATTTTTTTGTTTCCCATCAGGGCCACGTAAATATCTCTGCCCTCAATATAGGATTCCACAATGGCATCTGAGCCAATGCTTTCATGAATAAAATCAATACGCTCCTGCAGCTTATCCTCACTTTGTACGACTGAACTTTGTGAAATGCCAGCAGATCCTTCATCGGTTAGCGACTTTACAATAAGAGGAAAATCCATTCTTTTAGGGCGTGTAAACTTTTTTCCTCGGGGAGCAACTTCAAAAAAAGGAGTTTTGACCCGGTGATAAAACAAAATCTTTTTAGACAACGATTTATCGCGCGCTAGCATCAACCCCTTGGGATTGCAGCCCGTATAAGCGAGGTGGATCATCTCCATAAAGCTCACTACAGAATAATCCAGCAGCGCTTCCCCATCAAATTGCTCTAAAAGATTAAACACAATATGGGGCTTAAAAGTTTCCTGCATTTTTTTGAGTTCTTTGAGATCAGAATCAAGGCCAAAAACCTCAACGATATGACCTAAGCGCAAAAGAGCGTCCTTCACATACCATTCAGTACGCCAAGGAACTTTCTCCAGCTCATCCTTTGTCGGTTCTTTGTCCACTGGGGGAATCAGGGAGGGATGGGTCAGCAATAAAACTCTTCGCTTTTGGGGCATGATTCTTCCTCTTTAGAAGGAAGACTAGCGCACAGTAAGATGCCTTCCTTGCTCAAAAAAAGTAGGACTTTTTTTAAGTAAATGATAACTCAACTCTTTACGAGTTTCCAGCTTCCCTGAACGAAGACCTAATTTTAACTTTTTCACTTCATGCTCTAAATCGCGAATCACCTTTAAAGCTTGATAGCGATAAATGCCCTGACTTTCTGATAGCTTTTTGGCCAAAACCATTTCATAAGACTTAATTAAACTATAGGCTCCAGCAGATCGAGCCTGTTCTTTATTCACAAACAAGGATTGAATACTATTCTTCCAAAAAGAATTGCTTACTCCTTGTGTACGACATTTTCTTTTGTAGTGTTGCCGCAATGTAGTCTGCAACGTCCCCCACTCTTCACAGCTTTCCCAGTTAACATTGGGATCGCGCTTGAGTTGAGGTAAAGACTTCATCAAATCATCAACAAATTCCAATTTTTTAAGGGCCGGCCAATTTTGATAGCGCTTCTTCCAATTACTTTGAGGATCTAACCAGACAGCAAAGGTCTCTGCAAAATCCTCACAGGGATGACTTTGCGCATAGCCTTCCTCTAGATTACGCACATAGCTTTTGCTGTAGGGGCGATAATCATAAGTATTGCGATAAGCTTCAGAAGCACGCCCAAACATTTGCTGACGATCTCGATTACGACGAAGAGTAAAAAGGTTTTCAATGGCATGACCTATTTCATGACGAATAATGCGTAAGGCCCAGTCAGCATCTCCCCCTTCAACCTTTCCCACCATTTCTTTTTCTAATCTGAAAAGACGAGGATGGAGTAAATAAAAAGGAATGGCCACACCACAAATGCCATCAGGACAAAACCATTCATCCGATACCCAAAAAGAAAGACGAATGTGAATTCCCTTGGAGCGTAATTCTTGTTTTACTTTTTTCAAAAGAGGAGCAATAAAATGCAAGGCCCATCCTCTGTTTAGCGAAAGATTAAATTTCTTTTTAAGATCACAAAATCTGAGATCTAAAAATTCTTCTTGTTCAATGTTAAACAGGTCTACAGTCATTTTAGGTCCTCGCGCGGAAGACCCAAATTTACACGCTTTTTAGATTTTAAAAAAGTCGTTTGAAATTTTTTTAGAGTTCTTCTCTAAGCTGTTGAAGGTAATCTAGAAGCACTTGTGTGCGCTGTTGGGCCAATTCCTTGCCTGGCTCAGTCTGCATCATAGCCTGTAATTTCAGGAGCTTAACTGGGAAATGGTCTAAGGCATAAGCTCTGTCATCGAGAACTCGAGAAGTATCGCCCAAAGGGTCCTCGGGATGAGAAATCTCGCTTCCCATCTTACCTGCCACATGAAAGCAACGAGCAATGCCCAAAGCGCCAATAGCCTCTAAGCGATCAGCATCCTGTAAAAGGCGTGCTTCTTGAGTTTTAGGCTCAATACCGGCCGAAAAACTATGGCAAAGAATGGCATCAAAAACAATATCCAATTGCTCCTGCTTCCACCCCCTCTGCTCTAATAAAGTACAAGCTTTTTCGGCGGAAAGACGAGAGGCATTTTTTCTATCGGGATGATTTTTGGGTAAATCCACAAGATCATGAAAATAAACTGCGGCCATCAGCGCATCTTGATCTAAACGATTTCCCGTCCAACGAGCAAGCAGCTTCGCTGCATTTTTATATACCCGTCGCACATGGGGCAAACCATGAGAAGAATCCCAGCCACACAAATCAATTACTTTTTGCTCTAACCAAGTTTTTAAATCTGACATCGTCTTCCTATTTCTGCATCCGCTCTAACTGAATCTTAAGCTTTTTTATCTCACGAGTCAGGTCCGCATTTTTCTTTGTCTCTTCCGCGTATTGCGTTTTGAGTTCCATCATTTTTTTATCGTTTTTATCCTGCATACCTTGCGCTCTTCCAGTATTTTGTAAGGCGGCATCAAGCTGTTTCTCTAGCAACTTAATGCGCTTTTGCAACTCGCCTTGTGCTTCAGGATTACCTTGTCGAGCCTTCTTCTGAAATAACGTTTTTTCTTTTTGGAGCT
The DNA here is from genome assembly GCA_003245675.1 of Bacteriovoracaceae bacterium. Lineage (GTDB taxonomy): Bacteria > Bdellovibrionota > Bacteriovoracia > Bacteriovoracales > Bacteriovoracaceae > SZUA-425. The sequence goes on from QKCN01000037.1 coordinate 9,824, forward strand.
TCTCATTAAAATTAGTTAGACGTGCAATGGTCTTTCGAGTTTGGGAATTTAAATTGGTCAATACGACAATTTTTTTATTCAATGCCCTTTCCTGTAACGCAAACATTTTCTGCTGATGCTCGGTGGTGGCAACTTTCTCTGCTAAACTTTTCTTAAGGAGGTTTAATTTCTCTTGATTTTGCTTAAGCAAATCAATTTCTTTATTAAGCATTTTGGTTCTTTCTTTCTCTGAGTCCAATTGATCTTGTGTGCGAGACAAATCATGCTCTCGTTTCTTTAGCAAAGTACCAATATTTTCTTCTGATTTCTTATTCTCTGGGTTTTTCTTGAGGTTTTCAACATCTTGCCCCAAACGCTTGACATCTTTTTCTCGCTCCCCCAGAGTTCTGCGCAGATCACTAATCGTATCTTGATATTGCCTAATCTCTTCCTCTGCTCTATCCAACTTATGATCCAGATCTCTTTGCATATCAAGTAGCTTACTTGTCTTCGTCTTTTCCTTCTCGTAATTTTCTTGACTCTCCAAAGCCAGTTCTGTTTTCTGCAAATTTTCATCTTCTAAAGATGAAATATATTCAGTGTTATCAGAAACAAAACGCTGAAAATCATCAAGTGCTTTTTCGGGATGCTGTATTTCTAAAACTTGCTGACTATCATTTTGCTTTAGCAAATCTTGTAATGCTATATTTTCCTTTTTAAGCATCTCAAATTGGGTATTGAGCTCCACGTATTCTGCCGTTTCCTGCACATTGAGATCTAAAGCAACCTTTTCTTCCTCAACATCTAAGTTCCAAAGCGAATTTAATTCCCAAAAAAGCGATTTAGCCTGGGGATATATAGAAAAATCTTTTTTTGAAATGAACTCATGGAATATAGATTCTTCTTGATAAAAGCGCTGAACAACACTAAAAAAGGGATGAAGTGCCTCAATGGAAAAAGGATTTGCAACTTCCGAAACCTCTGGCTCTGCCTC
>QKCN01000083.1 GCA_003245675.1 Bacteriovoracaceae bacterium
GCTTCTAAAAAGTCTTTGCGATATTCGTCATTAAAGTCTGTAATATCTTGCAAGTCTGTCGATATAAAAATATTTCTTTGCTGTAGTTGTGGAATCAATTGGCGACACCAGTTGGCAATATTGAGATGGGCGACCTTTGCTCCTTGGAGAATGGAGAGGTAATCTTGGGGATTAATTTTTAGTTCAAAATTTCCTTTCCCATCGTAAAAATTTTTGCGTCTTCCATCAGCGTACATAAAGTTGATACTGCGATTGGTTCCAAGAGGATCGATAAATAATCCATCGCAATTGATGCCATCTTGTATGAGCGTTTGACGAATATAGTTTCCGGAAAAATCGTCGCCAATGGACGCAATAAGCGCAGTGCTAAGCCCTAGGCTTTGTGCTAAACGAGCGGCATAGCCGCCTGCTTGGCCAATATAGTCAATGTTTTGGGTAAAATTCCCTTCTCGATCAAAGTCTGGCCCATCGCCGTAAAAGTACACATTGGTATCAATTCCGATGCAGCCGATAATGATTATATCAAAAGACATTTGCATATCTCCTTGAAGGCGTTATGCTTAAAAGCGCTGTAAGTTGCACATAGGAGATTGTATGTCGCATTTTGACCAAAACGCAAATAAATGGGATGAGCCAGGTAAAATTAAATTGATGAAAACATTAGCAGAGAAAGCAATGGATCAGCTTTCTTTGAGTACTCCTCTGGATATTTTGGATTTTGGCTGCGGCACGGGACTATTTGGTCTAGAGTTTGCACCTTATTTCAGATCTTTGATGGGGATTGATACATCACAGGGCATGCTTGATGTCTTTGTGCAAAAGACACAGGGACACAGTGAAATTAAATCTTTATTACTTGATCTTGAAAGTGAAGGACAAGCCCTTTTAGGGCAGTACGATTTGATTTTGAGTTCCATGGCCTTTCATCATTTGCAGAATCCTGCACTGGTTTTACAAAAACTTAAAAAGGGATTAAGGGCACAGGGGCGTATTGCCATTGTGGATCTTGAAAAAGAAGATGGAAGCTTTCATCCCGACAATATAGGTATGGGCGTGAAACATTTTGGTTTCTCAAAAGAAGAGATTAATCTTTGGGCGGAAGAGGCTGGACTTCATTGTCAGATTTTCCCAGTACATCAGCTCGAAAAGAACCAAAAGACCTATTCTTTTTTCCTCGCTATTTTTTCGCTATAGCTCACATTTATAAAAAGAATATTGACCCTTATAAAGTTCTTTTAGTTCAGCACAACTTTTAGGAATTTCTCTTCCTTTAACGGCAGATTCTTGTAGTACACGTAGAAGGGGGGGAGAATGAGAATCACCTTCCTTTAATTCTAAAGTGGCATAGGGATAGCTCTCCCCATCTGCAGATGGAGAAAGCAAGGAGCATTCTGTGATAACAGGATTGTTTATATTGGCCGTATAAGAAATAAAATCGGCCATATCTTCTTCGGTGAAAAAGGTATCGTCATCGTGTCTTGGTTTTTGTGTTACCGCAAGTGGGCTTGCATTTTTGTGATGTGAGCTAATACAAGTTCGAGTGAGCAAGTATTGATTATAGCTTTCTTCACTACTGGAATCTTCGTCGATAAAATAACTGAGAGCATGTCCCATCTCGTGACTAACGACGGAGCGTCCATATTCTGGTTGCAGTTTTGAAAATAAAGAGATTGATATTTTATTTTTGCCTGGCATAAAGTAATCAGTGATAATTGCATCAAACCCTTGTATGCAAATATCTAAATTGAGATTGGGATCAATGCTCCCTTGCTCTCGGAAATTTAAGAGATTATCAGCAAGTTCTTTATTGTTTTGCTCCCTATACAAATCTTTATAATTATCAACTTTATTTTCTTTCATTCTGTCGTATTCGTACCTAATGTCAAAAATTGGATTTTCGGAATAATCTCTCATATGTCGAAGAGTGAATTTTAGCTCTTTATCTAAATAGTCATTAATCTTTTTTTGAGTTTGAGATGAAAGTCTAGAGGTAATTGTCTTTTTAAATTGCTCAATAATTTCAGGGATTTCTTTAGCGAATTTTTTATCTTTGTTTTTTTTCAAATAGTGATTTGCAAAGCTTGATTGGCAGTATGCTAAATAGTTTTCTTTATTTTTAGGAGCGCGATTTTCTTTTAAAAGATCATCGATCTCTTCTTGGAAATTTATTTTATTATAGCTTTCCTGAATACCTAGGCGGCAAGCTGTAGTTTTGCATAAAGACACCGCTGGAGGGTATTTCCCTTCTTTTTGATAGTAGAGAATGCGATTTTTTTCTTCGATTAATTCTGCAAGAGAAATAAGTGAAGTCATTTCTAGTTCATGAATATATTTAGTTCCTGCAAGCTTTACTTCCTTATAATCTGCTTTGAGTTCCTTATCTTTTGGCCTAAAGGATTTAAAATTTTTCTCGTAGTCTTCCCAAAGCTGTTGAACAATTTTCACTGCTTCATATTCTGCGTAGATACCTTGGGCAAGAGCAAGTGACGGAGTTGTGTTAAGTTGTTTTGTTTTGTCTATAATGTATTCTTCCAATGCTAGTTGTAGCATAGGAGAGTACGATTCTTTGTTGGGAATAGAATAGTTGAATCTTTTGGAAAGCTCTTTATTATGGTCTATTGATAGAACAATTTTGTCTTCAAACATTTTGTCAGAAGAAACTTCATAATCAATATCTTCCCATTTTTCAAAATTAAAGGACAATTTTCCGTCTTTTAATTTCTCTTGAACCGCCAGGGCCAAGGCTTCATTACTTTTTGACTGTTCCGCAAGGGCCTCTTCAACAAGAGGTTTTATTTTTTCAAATTCAGTTAGAGCTTTTTCCTTGCTGTATTTTCGTATATTTGAAGGAATGAGGAAAGCACTAGGGGAATTTTTAGGTGCGCCACAAATTTCTAGCGCACATTGCCTTGCAAGGTTCGCTTTGTAGTTAGGAGACGATTGGTTTTCATCTGTGATATTGCTTGCACATTTTTGTGTTTGTTCTTGTTTACTTTTTTTTTGTAAGTTCTTAAAGAAGGGAAGGAGTTGAGCTTGAGCTAGATAAGGAAGCGTCAAAATGAGAAGAGTCAGAGCTAATTGTGTTCTCATTATTTACCTTTTCCTTGTTGCGATGAGCACTTGAGTAACTCTTCTTCCATCTTAATTCTTTCCATCTCTTCGGGAAGTTTTAGCAATATTTTTCCGAGGGGGGAATTGCGGAAGGTGTAATTGGTTTGTTTATCCAAAGTGAAGCTGATCATGTTTTTTGTTATTTTTTGAGGAATCAGCAAGGGGCCTCGTTTGATGATGAAATCCAGTTTTTGGGTGACGCTTTCAATGATCTTTTGATTGCAGCTATTTTTTTGGAATGAGATTTTTTTGTATTCCCCTTGAAAGTTCATATGGTCATTATCGTAACTGAACTGATAGCTGAGAATGGGATCTTTGACTTGTAGTTCTTTTGCCTGAACAAAAAGACAGAGCAAAAACATGTAAATAGTAATTATTGTCTTCAATTGATTTCCTATTGAAAGTATTTTGCAAACTTTTCGGCATATAATGATAGAAACTTGATTGTCATTTTCCGTCCTCTTCTTTAAAATGCGACCTGATTTTATAAAACTAAATTGGAGAGATCATGTTTGATTCTTTAAGTGATAAATTTCATGACGCTTTTAAAAATATTCGCGGCAAAGGTAAGATTAGCGAAGCCAATATCGAGGAAACCCTTAAAGAGGTGAGAACGGCCCTTTTGGAAGCTGATGTGAATTTCAAGGTGGTGCGTGACTTTGTTGCCAAAGTAAAAGAGGAATCGCTAGGTGAAAAGGTTATTCGCGGAGTAAATCCCGGAGAGCAATTCGTTAAAATTATGCATGATCAGTTGGCCGCCATTATGGGAAGCGAACACGAAATGATCGATTTGAAGCGTCCCCCTGTCATCCCTATGATTATCGTGGGCCTTAACGGTTCCGGTAAAACGACCTTCACTGGAAAATTTGCCAAATACCTCAAAGAGAAAGAGAAAAAAGATGTTTATATCGTGCCTGCGGACAACTTTCGTCCTGCCGCTAAAGACCAATTGCTTAAACTTGCATCTCAAGTGGGCGTTGATTATTCAGACTCCGACCTTTCCTTGAGTCCTCGTGAAATCGCTCTTCGCGGGATGCAAGAGGCACAGATGAAAGGAAAAGAAATCGCTCTGATCGATACTGCTGGTCGCTTGCACGTTGATCAAGAGCTGATGGCCCAACTCAAAGATTTGAAGAAGGCCCTCGACCCCATGAAGCCCGAAGTGTTGTTTGTGGCCGATGCCATGACCGGACAAGAGGCCGTAAATGTGGCCAAGACTTTTCACGAAGAGATTGGTTTGACCGGGGTGATCCTTTCTAAAATGGATTCTGATGCCAGAGGTGGTGCGGCCCTCTCCATTAAATATGTAACGGGTGTTCCTATTCGCTTTATTTCGACAGGTGAGAAGGTTAAGGATCTGGAGCGTTTCCATCCCGACCGCCTCGCGTCTCGTATCCTCGATATGGGCGATGTGCTGACTTTGGTGGAGAAGGCTCAAGAAAATATCGACGAAAAAGAAGCTGAAGCAATGATGAAAAAGATGGAGAAAAATAAGTTTTCCATCGACGATTTTTATAAGCAGATGAATATGATGAGCAAGTTGGGCTCTTTTGAGGGGATTTTAAAGATGATTCCCGGCATGGGCGGGCTGATGCGCCAGATTGGCGACTTGTCTCCTGCTGAAGATGAGATGAAGCGTATTAAGGTGATGATTCAGTCCATGACCAAGAAAGAGCGCGATGACTGTGACCTTCTAAAGTCTCAATCTCGTATTTCCAGAATTGCCAAGGGATCGGGAACTGATGAAAGCAAAGTTCGCGATTTTATTAAAAAATTTGAGCAAATGCGGCAGATGTTGGGGCCAATGATGCAGATGATGAAAGGTGGCGGAATGGGAGGCTTTCCCGGTATGCCAGGTATGCCCGGCATGGGCGGCGGCAATCCCGGATTTCGTCAGGCGCCAGGCATGAGTGGCAAAATGAAGAAAAAAGGGAAGAATGGGCGCAGTCCTTTTGGGAAGAAATATTTTTAATAGCCTGTGAGCTTTGTGATTGACACAAATCATCACATGTTTTAAATAGTAGTATTTAAATGTGTCTACTATAAATTTTAGTTGTAGTTGAAGTTGTAAGGAGAGTTTCCAATGATTAAGATCAGATTGGCAAAAATGGGTAGAAAACATCATCCAGTATTTAAAATCGTAGCAGCAGATGCTCGTTGTCCTCGTGATGGACGTTATATCGAGTCTTTGGGCGTTTACAATCCCCACGCAAAAGAAGATTCCCAAATTCTTTTCAACCTTAAAGCTGAGTCTATTCGCAATTGGCTCAACAAAGGTGCTCACTTGACAGATACAGTGAACACTATTTTGAAAAAACACAAAATTCAGTACTAAGACGAGTCGTCGCGCTACTGTTTTTCATTATAATTGTGTCAACCCAACGCACAGAGGTGTAAGTTATGAGTGAATTAAGAGACCTAATTGAGTATGTAAGTAAGACTCTTGTTGATGTTCCCGGTGCTGTAGATGTTCAAGAAGTTGAAGGTGAGCAGACAACAGTTGTTGAGCTTAAAGTTGATAAGAGCGATCTTGGAAAAGTTATCGGTAAGCAAGGAAGAACTGCACGCGCTTTGAGAACAATCTTAAACGCCGCTTCTACTAAGCTTAAGAAAAGATCAGTTCTAGAAATCATTGAGTAATTGATTTTTAAAATATGATTTGATGAGAAGGGGAGTTTTTAACTCCCCTTTTTATTGCCGCAAATAAAAAGTGAAAGAGTATGGAAAAAGAAGTTCTTATTGAAATGGCACAAGTGACTCGCACGCATGGAGTGAAAGGTGCTGTACAAGTTCGCCTTTACAATCTAGATACCAATCTATTCAAAAAGGGCTTTAAGGTTTTTTTGGGTGATGAAAATGAGCAAGAAGAGTTTGTATTAGATGCTTGTTCTTTGGGCTCTAAAACAATTATGACTTTTGTCGGTATTGATTCTATGGATGCGGCAGAGACTCTTATTGGCAAATCGCTTTTTCTTCCTCGTTCTGCCTTTGCTGACGCTGAGGACGATGAATTTTATCTTACCGATTTAGAAGGGCTCAAAGTCTTTAATCATGAAAATGGTGAGGAAGTTGGTGTTGTTGGTCGTTTCTACGATACGGGCGCTCAGATTGTTTTTGAAATAGTAAAGGGAAATGAGGTCATGTTTGAATTGCCTTTTGTGGCTCCCTTTTTTCCTGTTGTTGATATTGAAGAAAATAGAGTTGAAATTGTGATCCCATCATATTTGGAATAGAGAAAATGACTGGACCTAAAGATCAAGTTTTTAAAGATAAAAATAGAAAAATTGAACCCTTTGCTTTCAATCGGGAAGTAGCAACAGTCTTTGACGATATGGCCCGACGTTCAATCCCATTTTATAACAAGGTTCAAGATCTGACGGCTCGTTATATTGTTGAAAGCTTCAAAAAACCATTTCGCGTTTATGATTTAGGCTGCTCGACGGGCAACACTTATATGGCCCTACGGAAATATTTGAGTGAAAAGGACTTTCAGTGGATTGGCATCGATCAATCCGATGATATGTTGGAAATTTGTCAGAATAAAATTAAGGCGTCCAATGTGGCGCTGATTGGTTCCGATATCGAGGGGGCCGAGATTGAAAATGCAGATGTTGTTATTATGAACTACACTTTGCAGTTTATCGCTCCAGAAAAGCGTGAAGGAATTTTAAAAAATATTTTTTCCCATATGAATTCTGGTGGCGTATTGCTGCTCAGTGAAAAAGTTGTGGCTGAAGATCGCGAAATTGATGAGCTGTTAGTTCGCATTTACTACGAGTTAAAACGCGAAAATGGCTATGATGAAGTTGAAATTGGGCAAAAGAGAAAAGCCTTAGAAAATGTCTTGATTCCGAAGACGCCCAAAGAGAATGAAGAGATGCTAAAGGCGGCAGGCTTTAAGCGTGTTGATACAATCTTTCGCTGGTGCAATTTTTTGAGTATGGTGGCCATTAAGGATTAGTTTTTGTGGAACGCTTGCAGTACTTAAAACAATTCAAAAAAAACAAAGTTGATTTTCCCTTTTTAGAAGCGGCCATTTTGGAAAAAGAGCAGGCATTTGAGCGCGCAGGAGTGCTCAAACTCAAGCATGTCATTGAAGGCAATTTCTATCAAAAAGCATCTCACTTAAAGTTTGATGATGCGTGGGTAGAAATTGGCAGGGCAGAAGAGTTAGCTCCCGATAAATTGCAACAGATTCGCCAGGAAGCCGAAACGCTCATTCCTTGGCGCAAAGGTCCTTTTTCCCTTTTTGATATGCAAATCGATGCTGAATGGAATTCTCATATGAAATGGGAGCGTATTAAAGACGCTCTTTCTGATATTCAGGGTAAACGAGTTCTCGATATTGGTTGTAATGATGGTTACTACATGTTTCGCATGAATCAATTTAAACCCCAGCTTGTTATGGGGATTGACCCTTTTTTGCTCTTTCATACGCAATTTAAATTTTTAAATGGATTTGCTCAGTGTGAAAATTTGCAGCACGAAGTATTGGGGGTTGAACATATTTCGAGTATGCCTGATTTCTTTGATGTGATTCTTTCTATGGGGATTGTCTATCATCATCGTAATCCCATTTCTCAGTTTCAAGATATGTTTGCTTCTTTGCGCACGGGTGGGAAAATTTTGGTAGAAAGTATGGGAATTCGGGGGGAAGGCTCCTATGCATTGTTTCCTGAGGATCGTTACGCCAAAATGAGAAATGTCTGGTTTTTGCCGACCAAGGATTGCCTTTATAATTGGATGAAGCGTACGGGCTTCAAAGATATTGAGCTTGTTTCCGAATCAGATACGGAGCTAGAGGAGCAACGTAACACTCCTTGGTGTCCCGAAGATCGTTTTCAGTCTTTAGAGGATTTTTTGGATCCGCAAGATCCAAGTAAAACAATTGAAGGTCATCCTGGACCGGCACGTTTTGCTTTTGTGGGATACAAGCGTTAGTCGCAGAACTTATCGCTTGCCCTAACACCACTTTGTTCTATATAGCCTGTGATGTAATATTTGATGCGACTCCAGTTTTGTGAGTTTTCCCTTTTTATGTGACATAACTTGGGTAGGAGGCTTTCGAATTCTTGGGGAGTCAGTTTTATTTTATCCAGCTCTTTTAATGTTGAGATAACTGATATGGGAGCATCTTTTTCAAAAGAGTTTTGTAGTGCCTGTATAAATATACTTCTGGCTTCCGTTCCTTTTTGGCTTTGTGAGGAAAGTTCAACAAAGGCTGTCGCTTTCGCCTCTGTCGTTTTTAGGCTTTCTTCTGCAAAAATGCTTTCTAATTGTTGAGGATCCAGTTCTTTTTGGGAGAGTAAGTGGAGTGCAATATTTTGTAATTCCAGATTTTCAAATTGCAAAAGAGATTGTAGTGCTTGGGAATCAATTTCCTCTATTGAGATTAAATCCTGTTTGAGCATTTCTTGTTGAGTCAGCAGTGTGCGAATGAGTAATTCATGGGCCGGAGTTTCTTCTGGCCGAAAGTAGGGGTGATTGGGTGATTCTTTGATACCACATAGATCTTTGGCCAAGCATGCGGTAAGCGTTTGAGTCACAGCATTTGTCGTTTCAAGTAAAGATCCAATGTCTTTGGTTTGAAAAACGAGATCTTTTTCAGTTATTTCATACTGGTTAAGTTTTTGCCAAGCAAGACTTTGTCTCGTTTGGGCCGCAATGCGGAGTTCGTAGTCCCAAAGTGGATCTTGTGGGTGAGTGCGACCAATATTGGTATCCTGCTCATCTTTATTTTCTTTTGTGCTCGGTGTGTTTGGGGATAGAGCAGAGGAGGCGAGATCATCTCGAGAGCTTGTCGTTTGAGGGGATGAGGATAAATAATAGACCCATATCCCTGACAAAATAATAAGCGAACCAAAAAGAATTAATTTCTTCATCTTATAAAAAAAGAGGAGTTCCCTTGCGGGAACTCCTGTACTCCTAAAAATGGATTATACTTCTTGTGGAATTTCTGTTGTGTCTGCTTGTTCAGTTTCGCTGGCCATATCTGTTTCATCTTGAGCTGATTCATTTTCGAACTGGTTAATGGCAGCTTCTAGTGCGGTCATGCCTGTTGCTGCTTCTTCTGCTTCGCCGGGCATGTTGATATCTTCTTCTTCTTCGCTCATCTCTGTCGCAGATGTCTCTACTTGCATAGAAAGTGTTTCTTCTTTGTTTTCTTCTACCTTGTCTGCGTATTTATTGAAGATATAAGCTTCGAGGTTACTGCGATCGGTGTCAAAATTGAGGTAGTCGATTTGGCCTTCATAGAGCCGAATTTTTAGCCAGCCATTTTCGAGTTCCTCAACGACTTTGACAGTTGTGTTTAGTGGTAGTTTTCCGCATTTATTTGTCGATGTGATCTTGGGTGATCTTCGCATATTGAGCATCGATACATTGATTTTGTATTCTTGCACATTGTCGCCTAGATCCAAGCTTGGAACATCAAGGGTTTCCCCCTTGGCTTCTTTAATACTGCGAAGAAGAGCATCTAGTTTGGTGCGCTGATTTGTTTTGTTTTTGAAGTTAGATACTAACTCGGCCAACACCTCTGATTCTTCGTCATTCATTTGTAGAAATGGTGCTTTCTTTGTGGGGAAAGCGAGAATTTCTTCTAGGTTGTTTTTGAGGTGATTATCATTTCCTGCCCAAGGATCATTGGGATTTGTAAAACGACAGCCGTAGCGGTAGACACCATTTTGGTAGTAGCCTGCATTGTAAGCACCGGCCCAGGTGCCGCGTATTAAGTTGCTCCAGTCGAGGCCATCATTTTTGTTTTTCATACAAGTATAATTGGAGAGAGAGCTATAAATGCGCTCAAATCCTGTCTGTAGAAGAGATTGGCCGTATTGAATAGAGTCGCGAACACCTTTAAATTTATTTTGAGCGAGGTAAATCCGCGAATGCCAACGCATATTCACTTGCATGAGACCAATGTCAGTTCCATCAAATCCACGTAGCATCTGCGTGAGTGTTTTTTCTGTTTTTAATGTAGAACAAGATGGAATAAATGGTTGTTCTGTCGTTTTCATGTAGCGCTTAAATATTTTTTTGGTCGTTTGAACATGGTCTAAGACTGTGCCGTCATTTGCATTATCCTTGCAAAGATTCTTTTCATTATCCTCTTGGCGAAAATGAATAAGAGTTCCTTCATGGTAAGGGACAGTAAAAGCAAGCATCATAAATAGCCAGTAGGCTTCGGTGTTTCCATAGCGAAGATACTCTTGAGCTCGGTCATGGGCCTCTTCCATAATAATGCGGAAGATTTCCGAGACATATTCTTGCTTTTTGTCTTGTGAATAAAAGGGGCCTGAGACTTCTGCAGAGGATGAGACAGTATACATGCTATTGTCTAACCATTTATCGCGGGCCATGGCACTTGTGGTGGCAATACTGAGTAAACTTGCCAGTGAAATAGTGTTTTTTAACGTGTATTTCATTGAGGTCTCCTCCCAAGGCTGG
>QKCN01000097.1 GCA_003245675.1 Bacteriovoracaceae bacterium
AGAAGTTGAAGATAAAGTGAGTTCTAATCAGCTCTCTGACTTTGCTTTAACTTATCTCGGAGATCTGGGCGATAAAGACTTAAAACTTTTTGCGAAAAAACAAGGGATGATTGCTGAAAAACAAGAGGAAAAGCCTGTTGCTGTTGAAAATAAAGTTGCTTCAAAAAAATCCTCAGATATATCTTCAAGTGAAAATGATTTTGTTATAGGTCAACAAGCTGCTTCTTGGTCCCAAACTGCCAAAAACTCAACTAGTAATTATCGTCCAGTTTCGAGTTCACGATCGGAGGCAGGGATTGAAAAAGAGGTGACTCGAGATTTAGTGGATCAGCTTTTTTCAAGAATGAAGGACAATAAAAAGGGGCGGCAGCAGCAAGGAGAGGTTGCTTCAGTTAATGATGCATCATCAAATACGAAACCAGCAAAAATTGCTTATAAAAAAGATAGTGCGCGTTCCCAATCAGGATTTTCTTCTAATTGGGGAAATGGCACGACGAATAATACTGCTTTTGATAATACTGATGATAGAAAAACTGACTCATCTTCCAAAAATCAACTAAGCGATGTTAACCAAAATAATGGAACATTGGGGGGGGTAGGAGCTGCTTCTCGGGATGATAAATTTGTAAAAAATTCTTCACGTGATTTGACGGCAACAAAAGGAATGTATAAATCTGGTATTTTAGGGGGGGCTGCCGCTACTTTGAGTCATACTGGTTCAGGCATCGAGGTTTATAATCGCAAAGAGCAAGATGGCCATTCGCTTGATGAGTTTACCGAAATTGTTGTGCTGGATTGGGATAAAATTTCAGCAGCGGATCTTGCTCAAATCAAAAAGCTTCTTTCAGACAAGGAGCAAAAGGTTGTGGTCACTCGCAATGAGGAAGGTGAAAAAGTACAAGTCGTTTTGCAGTATGAAGGAGAAAAACTGCAAATGCGTCCTTTGCAGAATTCTGCACACTCGCAAGAGTTTTTAGAAAAGTTGAAGGACTTGATTAAAACGCGCTTGTCTTAATGAAAGTCTTGGCGGAATTTTTTAAGAAATCAATTTAAGAGCATTTTGTGGGGCGATACTGGTTTGTCCCATGGCGGAGACGGTGGCGTTTTGGATGAGGTCTAAGGAGACTTTTTTGCTCATTGCTTCGGCCATGTCAGTGTCGCGGATGCGAGAGTTTGTTGCCATTGTATTAACCTCACCAACTTTCAAATTCTCCGCTGCATGGTAAAGGCGTTTGCTCTTGGCTCCTAAGGTGGCTCGCTTGTCGCTCAAACTTGAAATCATTTGGTCAATGCCTTTAAGGGAAGAGCGCGCATTTTCTTTGCTGGAAATTGAAAGGTTGGTCGCATTTAATGCATCAAGGCTGCTATTGAGTTTTTGAGTATTAAAACTCAAGCGTTCATTGTCTTCGTTGTGTACCCCAACTTGGAAATCATAGGTTTTTCCATTACCGTTAAGTAAGCGTTGACCATTATATTCTGTGGATTGAGCAATGCGCTGGATTTCCGATTTCAGGTTGTTGAATTCCATAGACATCATGGAACGTTCAGAGTCTGAATAGGTATCAGTTGCAGATGCCATGGAAAGTTCGCGCAGTCGCACGGCCATGGAGGACATTTCGTTGAGGGCCCCTTCTGCCACCTGAAAGAGAGAAACGGCATCGTTGGTATTGCGAATTCCTTGCCCTTGGCTGCGAACTTTGGCTTTGAGTTTTTCGGAAATGGCCAAACCTGAAGGATCAACGGCAGCCTGGGTTATGCGGTCTCCAGATGCAACTTGGCCCAATACGCGATTGGAATTTTGCGTATTTTTTTGCAGCATGCGCTCAGTCTGCAAAGCATTGTAATTAGTTGCAACTCTAAAACCCATAATATTAAACCTCACTAGCTTTTCGGCAGTGCGTTAAAATTATTTAGCTTTTATTTAGTCGCTTTGCTGGGGCAGAGTAAGGAGTCTTCGATTTTAAGGCGCTGTAGTTCTTGGGGAATGGCGTAGAGCAGTTTTCCTGGGCGCTTTTTTATGTTACTTGCTGTCACTTTAAATTGAAAATTTCCATCTTTTTGGAATTTTATGAACTTTGATATTTTTTGATGGAACTCTTTAAGAAGATCTTTGTTGCACTGATTGGCATCTAAAAAAAGATTTCCGTGATGTTCCTTAAAGGAAATTTTTTGTGGGGAAAATTTCAGAGTATAGTCGAGGATACCACTAACTTTTAAAGTTTCAGTGGATGCTTCAAAAGAGAAGGACAACAGCAATACGGATATTAAAAATCGCATGGCGTGAACTCGAATTTATCTTTATATAGTTCCATAAGTCTTTGGCAGGAGTCGGGCATTTCCATTTTCTTGACAAGAGCTTCGCGAATAACTCTTAGTAGGCTGGAAGAGTGGGGGTCGTCCTCGGCCGCCAAAAGGCTATTATCTAGATAAGAGAGTCCATCATAGGAGGGGGTCATTATGGAACAATCGCCACATTGTTTGTCATCAGAGAAAATATAAGAAAGCTGATCGGCCATATCTTCTTCTGTATAGAGTGTGTCATCGGGATAGGAAAAGGATTCTTCAATGCGCTCAATTGGAGGAGGGGGAGCATCGTTTACATATCCGCTGACGCAGGCCCTAAAGGCAACGTATTTGTTGCTGCTTTCTTCACTCATTTTATTTTTAAAAATTTGAGAGCTAAGTGCATGACTCATTTCATGGGCAATAATTTGGTTTCCCATGGAGGGATTGAGGCTCGAAAATAGAGAGACAAATAGGTAATCTTTCTTATTGTTTTCTATTTGGTTTTTATCTGAAAAATAATCATTCAGAACACTCGCAATATAAGAACGGCAGCTGCGGATTGGATTGTCGGCAAAGGCATTAATAGATCCGTCATCATCGTAGTATAGTAGATGAGGAACAAGTTCCAAACTACTTGTTTGCTTGAGTCTTTCTTTGTAGTCGTCTAGTTCGAGTCTGTTGTTTTTAAATTCTTCCAAATCATTATTGATTGAGTCGAGGAAGTCTTTCTTCTCTTGCGTTTGTGATTTGGCTTCAGCATAAGCGTATTCTAGTTCCTCATCGACGTATTTCTTAAAGTTTTTGGACGACTCAGAAGAGAATTTGCTCATCACCTTTTTGTAGTATCGCAGTTTGACGTTGTCTGTTCTTTTCTGAATATTATCAATCTGGAATTTTTTTAGATTGAGTTGGGCAAATTGTGATTGGCACTTAATTATTTCTTGATCGAGTTTGTCTAAACCATTTTCTACTTTCGAAATGAGTGATGGGAAATCGTAGTTCGAAATAAATTCAGTGACTCCTTCTTTACATTCTTCTTTATGGCAGGGATAGAAATAGGCTGGATAATCTCCTGTTTGGCGAAAAACAAGATCGCGATCTAGGTAGAATATTTCATGATACAAATCGCCCCATCCATTTTCTAGATCTACGGACTCTGTTTTGGCGTAATATACTCTTTCGAGTTCAAGAATTTTTTCTTTAAAGTCGCTACCGAGCTTTTCAGGAGGGGTATTTTGGGCAGAGAGTTTAATTGCTGCCAGCTTTTTCTCGCACAAATTTTGGGATTCTTCCTCAGTGTAGAGCCCATTCCACATGCCGTATTGAGGCATGGCAATCATTTTTTGTTTTTCTCCCTCAATATAGGCATCTAGCCCTTTTTGATATTTTTCTGTGCGTTTATCTGAATCCAAGTGGACAACTTTAATGCGCTTTAGTGGAGGCAGAGATTTATTATCATCGTAATCAAAGTAGTAGTTTTGGGCGTAAATGTCATAGGCAAGTCGATCGAATTCCTCATCGCTTTTTGGGGTCAATTGAAATTCTTGTTGGGCGATACGAGATTTGGCTTCAGCCAAAAGAGCCTGAGTTGATTTTTTAGAATATTCTAAAGCATCTTTAATTTGGGGTTTGATCTCATCAAATTCGGCCATTGCTTCCGCAGTAGTGTATTGTTCATAGGAGAAAGGAAGTAGAAAGCCTGAGGGGGAATCTTGGGGAACTCCGCATAGGGCCAGACCGCATTTTTGTGCAAGTGAATACTTATTTTCGCTCGGCTCACACAATTGTTCTGAAGGAGGAGTGGAGATGGAATCGAGCTTTTCAGATATTTCTTCAATAAGATTCTTGGGGCTTGCCCAGGCAAGTGCAGTTACAAGAAGACAAATAGAAAAGATTATACATTTCATGCTTACATATCGGTAAATTAGCTAAAAATAGTTAGTCGATAATTGCAATAAGGGCATCGACTTGTTGATCAATTTCCTGGTTGTAGTCGGGGGCCGAAAGTTCAAGTGCTTCTTCAAAATCAAGGGCCAACTGATCAAAATCACTAGTTTCTTTGGGGGATGGATAGTAAACAAAAAGTGCAATAAGACAAGCTAGGCTTAATCCCGCAAATGCAAGATGTGGTTTATTCCAAAAATATTGCTGCCCAATTTCAGCTTTGATTTTATTTTTGATGTTCTCTTTTTGTGCAAGTGCTTCTGGGGGAATTGGCCTATTTTCTCGTAAAAATTTATCAAGACTCATAATTAACCCCCTCCCTTTTTAATAATTCCCCTAGCTTTTGCTTGGCATGGTGTAGGCGGGATTTGACTGTGCCGCTGGGGATTTTCAAAATTTTTCCAATCTCTGCAATTTTTCGTTCTTCAAAGTAGTAGAGAAGGATAATTGCTCTTTGCTCTTCCTTTAGCTTAAATAGATTTCTCTGAATTAGTTCAGAGTACTCTATTTGATCGTTGTTGCTGTCCGCAATATTTTCAATTTCAGAAACAGCTTCAATCCTATTGCGTCGTAAATAGTCAAAAACGGTGTTTAAGGTTATGCGGTATACCCATGTTCTAATACTTGACTGAAAACCAAAGCTTGGGAGCCCTTTCCAGATTTTGAGAAAAGCTTCTTGAGTCAAATCATCAAGGGCTTCCTGGCCAGTCATATTGTAGATCAGTCTACGAACAAGTGGATATTGTTGTTCGTAGAGCTGATCAAAGCTGTGGGGAGCCTTTATAAACATGGACATCCCTAATGATTAATCTTCACTTTCTGTTTTGCTTTTACTTCTCTTGGAGTTCTTTTTCCCTTTTGTGGGGCGATCAGCTTTATTTCTTCTACCTTCTTTATTGCCTTTTCCACCGCGTCCCATGGTATGTTTTTGGAATTTTTCAAATTGTTCAGTTGTGAGCACTTCTCTGATTTTTAGGGCCATTTCAAATTTTTCGATTTCTTTTTGTGTTCTCATTTCTTGCAATTTTTTGAATTTAGCAAGAAGCTCTTTTTGATAGGATTCTCCTCGTTTTTCTGATTTCATTGCAGTTGCTAGTTCTTCATGCACTTTGCGCATTTCTTCTCGCTCTGCTTTCATGCTCTCGCGGTGATTTTTGTGAATTTCTTGTACTTTCTTTTTTTGTTCATCTGTGAGATCGAGACGCTTAAAAATGCGTTCTCCGCGTTTCATCATTTTTTCTTCTTTCTTTTCATCTTGATCCATATTCATGGGTTGCGCATAGAGAGATAGACAAAAGAATGCAGACAGGGCCAGTGTGACTAATTTAAAAGACATATGAACTCCTTCGGTTAGGCAATAAGACTGCTTCCTTATCGCACTTAATTAGACGAAATCTGAGTTGAAAAGGTTCAATTTTTCTTAATAATGTCGTTTGATTTCAGCACCCTAGGAGCTTAGGTGCTGCTGCTGGTATTCTAGAAAATAGGTGTCGAGCAGGTCGGCCAAGTGCGCAATGTCTGGCTTGGCAATTTGGTGGGAAGCACCAACTGATTCACACTTTGCCTTCATCTGATCATCAATAAGAGAGGAGAAGAGCAGAATGTAGACGTCTTTCCAGCCAAACTCTTCGCGGATTCGGCGGCAGAGCGTGAGGCCATCCATGCGCGGCATCTCTATATCGATGATGATAGCCTGTACATTTTCATGTAGAGTTGTTTCTCCAGCTTTAATTCTTTCATTGAGTTTTTTAAACTTATCATAGCAGTCTTGTCCGTCTGGATATGCTGTGACATCACCATATCCACCTTGAATCATCGTTCTTTGGAAAACTTTGCGAATAGTTAGAGAATCATCTACATGGATAATTTTCGCTTTGCTGCGATCTAATTTGATACTTCCATTGGGCGATTCCGGAAGGTCATGTAATTTGACATCCATATTGGTTTCGGGAAAGTAATCGACCATGATTTTTTCAAAATCAAGTACGACGACATCGTGCCCTTCGGGATTGAATGTTCCAACGACTTTTTCTCCCATTTTGCTTTGCATACTTTCATTGATTGGTATGAATTGACTCCAGTTTATACGGTGAATGCCAATCACTGAATCAACTAAAATAGCCACTGATATATTGTTAAAACCTAATAGGATGACAATTTGTCTTTCAGGAATAGACGATTCTGCTAGATGAAGTATTTTGCGTGCATCAAGTAGGGCAATACTTTGGTTGTGAATGTCAATAAGGGTTTCCACTCCGCCTTCTGTGGATTTAGGAAGCCGAGTGAGTTTATTTTCATCGTACTGGACAATGCTTTTTACTTTGGAAACATTGACTCCGAAATATTGATTAAAAACTGAAAACTCCAACATCTCGACCTCATTGGTGCCACTTTCTAATAGAATTTCCACTTTTTCTTTTTCTGCCATAAATGCTCCGTGTTTATGCCGTTCAAATGCCATTGTTTAACGGAAATATGGAAAAAAGTCTTTAGTTAAATATTTCAATACTTTTATCTCGAATAAATCTCAGTGATCGGATGAGAAAAGAAATTCATTATTTTAAAAAATTTTCCGAAATAACTGGGACTTTAACGACTTCACTCAGGGAGAATAATGTGATTCATGTTATCGAAGATACAGAATGTATTGCCGACCTAACGGCCGAACTCATAAAGGAAAGGTTGGAGTGTGGAGTTGTTGCTTATACTCATCCCGAAAAATTTCTAAATTTCGCGAGAATTCAAAAAACAGATATTTTTATAATTGATATTATGATGCCTAAAATTGATGGTGTCGAGTTAACCAAAAAGTTAATCAACGATTATGGTATTGATCCAGTTCGCATCGTCATTACTAGTGGTATTTTGGAGATATATCATGAAGAATTTGAACAAATTGGCGTTGAGTGGTTTTTTCCCAAGCCTATTTCGTATCGCAAGTTAGTTGATGTTATTAAGACGATTCAGTTGGTTTAATATAGTATTGCACTCAGTAACATAAAAAGTACAAAGTATTGGAAAATAATTTTTGGAAACGTAGTAGCTATTACTTCGCTATTTTTTTTAGTTCATTCCTTTTGTTTCAACAAGAGTTGATTGTTGGGAAAATGTTATTACCGCGTTTTGGTGGTGGTTTTCAGATTTGGACAACGAGTCTCTCCTTTTTTTTGGTAGTTTTATGTCTGGGATATTTATATTCTCATTATATCTCTAAGCATTTTACGCTTAAATATTATCGTTTATTGCATTTACTGTTTTTGTTACTAGGGCTCATCTCATTTTCAAGTGATGGCATTTGGATCCATTCTTTTGGTTCTGAGTTTTTGAATGTTTTGTCCACTCTGCTTTTATCGATTGCGCCAACTTTCTTTTGGTTATCGACTAATGGAACGATGTTTCAGGCGTGGTATATTCGCACAGATCACTCTGATGCTGCTCACCCATATTTTTTATATTCGGCGTCTAATGTCGGTTCGTTCTTGGGATTGTTATCATACCCTTTTGTGGTTGAGCCCCTATTTAATTTAGAAACTCAGTGGATTATTTGGAAAAGTCTTTACGGGCTTATGATTGCTTTTTCTTTGCTCTCGGCATTTCAGGTTAGAGGGCAGAAACTGAAATATCAAAAAGAGGCTGTTTCAATAAAGTGGTTATTCCTTTGGGGGCTTCTTGGATTCTTTTGCAATGCCTTAATGATTACAACAACGGAAGTTGTTAGTCTCGATTTGGGAAACCTTCCTGTTTTGTGGATAATTCCAATTATTATTTATCTGGCTACTCTCATTTTAAGTTTTAAGCGCAAGCCTTGGTATCCCATGTTTTTGAATCGTATTTTGCTTGCTCTCATTATTCTTTTTGAGCTTGGAGATTCTTTCGGTGCGGCTAAGTATTCTTGGTTATTCAAAGTATTGGAGTATTACTGTTTATTGTTTTTGGGCTGCATGTATTTTCATCGTTGGCTTTACCAAAATCGACCTCAGAATAAAGAACTTATGACTCTATACTATATTTCTATTTCTGTTGGAGGTGCACTGGGGTGTGTGGTTGTTTCCTTTTTTATTCCTCTGTTTGCTGGTGGACATATTTCGCTCCAAGCTGAGCATTGGGGGGTTATTATTTTAATGCTCTTTGGAGCATTATTTTTAAATGCTGAAATATCGCGAAGGAAAAAACAGGTTTTGGGGATTTCTTTTTCGCTTCTTTTGGTGTTGGGGTCTGCATTTCATATTGGGCGAGATGAAAAAATTGGAAAGCGCATTTTTAGTACTCGAAACTTTTATGGTTCTTACTCTATTTTTGATGATAAGAATTCGCGAACTTTGTTTAGCGGAAATACTATTCATGGCCAGCAGGATATGTCTCCTGAGATGAGCCATATTCCACTTCGCTATTATCACTATAAGTCTCCCATTGGAGATGTTTTTAATCTGTTGCATGATCCTCAAAATATTGCTGTCATTGGCCTGGGGATTGGCTCTCTTTTGGAGTATGCACAAGCAAGGCAGCATTGGACGATTTATGAGCTTGATCCCGAAGTCATCAATATTGCGCAAAAATACTTCAGTCACATTGAACACGCCAAAGTAAAACCGCATTTTGTTGTGGGCGACGGAAGAGTTTCCCTTCAGAAAGAAAACAATGATCAGTTTGATCTCGTCATTGTCGATGCCTTTTCCAGCGATTACATTCCTTTTCATCTACTAACCAAAGAAGCAGTGGCCATGTATATGGGTAAAGTAAAATCCGATGGACTTGTGGCAATTCATATATCGAATCGCATTGTTGCGCTAGATCGCTTGATTTTCGAAATTGGAAAGACGCTAAAGTTGGATCATGCATGTAAATTAAGAAGAGTTGCCATTAATGAAAATTATTCGTCGGAATCTCATTGGTGTGTGTTTTCTAAAGCCTCTCAGAATCAGCTTTTAACAAAGCTGTTAGAGGACGTTGGTTGGGAAAAAGACAATGTGGGCAAGCGGGCGGATGGATTTATATGGAGTGATTCTTATGTCAATTTATTTCCTTATCTGAAAGTTTTAGAATAAATATTTCCTGTTTCGCATCTATTTTACTTTTGTTCTGCTTGTGATTTTGGGTTTTATTAAGAAAAATACCTTCTTAGA
This sequence comes from Bacteriovoracaceae bacterium, assembly GCA_003245675.1. GTDB lineage: Bacteria > Bdellovibrionota > Bacteriovoracia > Bacteriovoracales > Bacteriovoracaceae > SZUA-425. The sequence continues at coordinate 9,354 of QKCN01000097.1, forward strand.
TAAAAAACTCAGTAGGACTTTGTAGATTCTTAAAGAATCAGTTATAGGCTTGAAATTTGTATTTTCATTTCTATTAAAGTAAATGGCGTCTATGGGAACTTCTTTAATTTCAATTTTGTTTGCCACGCACCACAAGAGAACCTCTAGCTCAAATTCAAAGTGATTTCCTTTCAGCTCAATTAAGTGTGCAAGAGTATCTGCTGAAAGACCTCTTAATCCTGTTTGTGTATCTTTTAGATATACTCCGGTAAAAAGGCAGAATAAAAATCTGGTGAGATAGTTCCCTATTTTCGATTTTGAAGGCGTTCTTGAGTCGAATTTACGTGCGCCAATGACGATCTTTTGCTTTTTCGTACTTAAGCATTTTAATACGTTCGATATATCGGATATTGAATGTTGCCCATCGGCATCGATTGTAACAAGATTATCAATTTCATTATGGTTACATATGATGTTTTGGAACCCTGTTTTTAAAGCGGCACCTTTTCCTCGGTTATATTTATGTGAGATTACATGAACCTTCTCTATTGCGAGTAATTGATCAAAAATGTTAGAGGATGCTGAGCCGTCGTTAACAATAATAACGTCTTTGGGGCTTAGCTGTTTGATTATATTTTCGACCAGGTCAATGAAGCTATAATCCGGGTTGTATGCTGGAATTAAAACGATAAAATGGGAGTTACTTGGAGTGTTCATCATTTAGCCTGATCATAAAGAGATTCGATTTTTTTGATTTTATCGTGAAGGTGGGAATAATTGTTTTTTAAGTTTTTGATCGTTGCAGAATAGAATTCTTGGTTTTGGGGGGGAGTGTTGGAGCTTAGTTGTTTTGCCACATGTGCAAACTGTAGTACTTCCGATTCCTCTAGGTTTATCTTTTTTTGTTTGGAAGTATATAAAAGGAACAGGGCCCTCAGATTTTGGTAATAAATTCTTATTTTATCTTGTAGATCTTCGGGGGCGAGTGTAAATGCTAGGATTTGACTTCTGAATAATACTTCTAATTTTTTATAATAATTTTCTATAGACCCTGCAAAATTAGGGGATTGGTTT
>QKCN01000066.1 GCA_003245675.1 Bacteriovoracaceae bacterium
AATGATAAAGAGAATGAGTTGAAGATAGCAAAGGACGAGTTTCTGCAGAGTAATAGAAAACAAGAGATAAATCTTCGCTTTTCACTACTGGATGATTAAGCAAAGAAATATTTCCTTCACTCATCATTTTGACATCGACGAGTAAAAGATCTGGTGCATTATCAAAAGCTGCTTTATAAAACTCAGAAAGAGTTTCAAAAAAATGAGGAATGATTCCCATCTTGCGAAAGGTCTTCGAAATTTTCTTCGCTTCGACGAGATCATCTAAAAGTAAAGCTACGGATAAATTTTGTTTTACAACCGTCATCTATATTACTCCTAGGCCCAAATACCTTAGGCCAACAAATACACTCTTGATTATCCCTCTTTATAGGCCCTTTGACAATTTTTGTACTATAAATAGTTGAAACCCTAAAAAAATTTCAGGCTTTTTCACAATTAGGACAAGATTTTCTAAAATTCAATCTAGAAATGAGACGCTTGCTATAAATTTTGCGCAAAAAGGAAGCTAAAAAACAAAAAAGCGGCCCCTGAAAGGACCGCTTATAAAATAAAATCTAATACATATCGGTATTATCAGTAAATCCTGGCGTGGTTGTTTCATCAATATTATAAATATCTGCTCTTGCACTATTGGCATCATGAGCTGTCTTAATTGCCCCTGAAGTTCCCGCATTTCCTTCAATATTCACTCCTGTCATTGTACAGGCTAAACTATTGTCCGTAGCAAGAGTGTTATTGCTGATATTCACACAAGCTTGATAAGTTCCATCGGCAACTGTTTGGCTGTCTGTTTCAACACTGACGGCCGAAGTTCCTCCAGCCACAGGTTTACCCACAACGGAATAAGCAACATAACTGGTAAGACTCGCCCCCGCATCAGCGCCATAATAGCCCAGCATATACCCTTTATCTGCCGCTTGATCGAGATAGCCTCTGTAAAACTCAAAACCACCAGGAGAACCTACTGATGAATCAAAGTTCTGAGAAATATAAGAGAAAAGAGCTTTCTTGGTGGATTTGTTGTAATGAAAGACAGTTCTAGATGCCTGATTTCTTCCATCACAGCTCTGATCTTCTGAAGTTGCGACATTGATCGAAGAGCTATTAGAACGGACATAAACCAAAAATGGACAATTGCTTTCTGGCAAATCTATAGAATATTTTTTATCATAATAAGTAGTATCACCTGTATCCGTAACAGTAATTGTGACAGTGGATCCGGCCATATCCGTCATATCCTCGCCACAAGCTGTTCCCATCGCGTTTGTCAAAGTCATCGTATGGGTTCCAGCCTTGGGAAGACCTGTGCTATCAGTAGCAAGTCCTCCATATGCCATAAAACAAAAAATCCCAAGAGCATTAGCGATTCTTCCCGCAAAAGTGACTTTGGCATTATTACTATTCACAAAGCTAGGATTAAACTCATCTTCCATCCACTGTGCAATAGATACCGTTCCTGAATTAGATAATGAGTTTACTTTTCCAGCACCAGTCCAATTTGCCCCAAAGCCTCCAGCAGCCAAAACTCCGACAGAAAGACGATCTACCTTTGCAGAACTTTCCCCAATTAGATCAGAAGCTGCATTAGTTGTTGAAGTAACAGAAGAAAGGGCCGCAGTCATCGCTGCATTACTGGAACTAGAAGAACTAGAATCTGAATCATCGCTACCGCATGAAACAAGAGTAAACATAAGACTCAAAGCAACGCAATTTAGTAACCACTTTGTCATTTTTCCTCCTTGAAAAGATTGTAGTTAAATCTGAAAAATAGTTCCAAGAAACAAAAAAGAAGACAATACTGTTAACAAAAATTGATTCAAGGCATCCAGCCCCTTACTTGCTCCTCGAGCTCCGACACTAAGTTACTGAAAAAAGACTCTTCTGACTCATCGTCTTTCATTGTTCTTATTAAATTTGCCGCTAAATACTCTTGCCTGCGCAGCTTAAAAAGTTCCTGTAATTTTTCTTTACCTTGATCAACAAGAGGACGATTTTTGTCTTTTGCAATATAAGACCAACAAATTTCAAAAGGAAGGTCCAAAAAGTAAGTTTGCTCAGATTCTTCAAATAGAGAGCGATTTGTCTCCGTCCATGCCCCCCCCCCTAAGGCCAAAACAAAGGGCAGCTTCTTCTTGCGCTGCTGTTTGAGAAATTCTGCTAAAACTTGAGTTTCAATCTTGCGAAACTCTTCAAATCCCTTTTGGCGAATCAGGTCTCCAAGCTCGTATGGGGCGAGAGCAAAGCGATGAGCAATGAGATGATCCAAATCTGCAGCAATAAGCCACTCAAACTTTGCGGCCAAATCTTGCAAGACCGTTGTCTTTCCTGAACCAGAAAAACCAATAAGAACAATGGACACCCTGCTCTCCTTGTTGACGTTTCCGCCCCTTATAAGATAAATACGCTGCTGAAACAAGATTTTTTAGGAGAAAATCCATGAGCTTAGATAAAATAGCCAATCCTCTTTATGCACGCAAACTCGGGCTAGAGCGCCTCTATCAATACAATCTTTCTAGCCTAGAAAATGGCTGGCTACACGAATTGCTGGAAGAATTAGAAGAAGATGTAGATGAAGAGGAGGCACTCAAAAATCCAGAAGCAAGAGAACTTCTCGTTGAACTGCGCCTCGAAAAGCTTTTTTCCAATAGCTATCGCGAGCATTTTTTTCTTCGGGCCAAAATCAATGGAACATATCTCACTCACTGCAGCCGCTGCCTCGAACTGATGAAAGAAACTTTGGATGTAGAGTTTTCTTGTTGCGTTCTTCCAGCAGAATTAGAAGATACCCCTGAGTTCAAAGAAGTCGACACGATTCTCTGCCGCAACCAAGAACTCGACGTCTATTTTTATGAAAATGGCCAATTGGATCTTAAAGAAATATTGCATGAAATCATTTTTCTAAACATTAATAATTTACCACTCCACCAGGAAGACTGCAAAGGGCTATGTGGAGAATGCGGTGTAAATCTAAACAAAGAAAATTGTTCTCATAAGAACTCATAAAAAAGCTTGGCAAAGCCGATCAATGTGGGTAAAAACAGCTACACTGATCACAATATATAACGCTGAATAGAAGATGGAGGATACCGTGGCAGTTCCTAAGAAGAAATCGAGTGTATCAAGAAAAGGTTTGAGAAGAGCAGGACAACATCACAAGCTCTATGCAAAGAATTCTACAACTTGCAAAGAATCAGGAGAATTAACAATGTCTCACTGTGTTTCTCCTGCAGGTTTCTATAAAGGCAAAAAAATCTTTGAAAGCCGTGCTGAAAAACTAGAAAAGAAAGCACAAGCTGCAGAAGAGAATACAGAAGCTTAGTTAGATTCTTAAGATACTCTTTAAATAAAGCATCCCTTTAGATTTAAGGGATGCTTTTCTATTATCTAAATTCCTGGAGCATATATGAAATCAATCGCCGTTCTTTTTCCCGGTCAAGGCTCACAATACGTGGGAATGGGTAAAGACCTCGACACAGATCTTTTCCAAAAAGCAAACGAGGTTTTAGGTTTTTCTCTTTCAACTCTTTGCTTAGAAGGACCTGTAGAAGAATTAAAATTAACTCACAATACTCAGCCAGCAATTGTCACTCATTCTGTTGCCATCTGGAATAAACTTCAAAATTTTCTAAAAGAAAACAATCAAGAAGCTTCTTGTGTACTTGGCCATTCCGTGGGTGAATATGCCGCACTAGTTGCTGCAGGAACATTGAGTTTTGAAGATGCAGTCAAGGCCGTCAACCTACGCGGAAAATACATGCAAGAAGCTGTTCCTGTTGGCGCAGGGAAAATGTACGCAGTACTTCGCCTCTCTGCCGAAATCGTAGGAAAAGCTTGTGAAGCGGCGACAACGGCCGAAGAACCTGTGGAAGCGGCGAACTTCAACTCTCCTGAACAGGTTGTTATTTCAGGAAGTGCTCAAGGTTGCCAAAATGCCATTAAGTGGTTGGAAGAAAACTCTGGCGAAAAACGCATTCGTGCCATGGAACTTCCCGTATCAGCACCTTTTCATTGTTCACTCATGAAACCTGCAGAAGAAAAGCTAGCTGCTCACCTTGCAAGTTTAAACTTTCAAGAAAACCAAATTCCTTATGTTGCCAATATTGATGCCAAACTTTATGCAAAAGGAACTGCCGGCTCAGTGATTAGAGATAATTTAATCCAGCAGGTTTGCGGTTCTGTAAGATGGTTGCAAAGTATCCAAACTTTACCAAAGGACACACTCTTTATTGAATGTGGCCCTTCAAAAGTATTGGAAGGACTTGTTAAAAAGATTCGCCCTGAAGCGCAAATTGTTTCTTTGGATACAGAAAATTCCTGGGAAACCTTAAAAAGCCTATTGGCATAGTAAGTTCAGAGGAATAACATAGTAAAAAAGTAAAAATACAAAAGTCTTATATTTAGGGAGGCCTTAAATGGATCAAGAAAAAATTATAGCGATGATTGCTGATGCAACTAAAGTTGACCAAAGCAAAATTACTGGAAGTACTTCCTTCATTGACGATCTCAACCTCGATTCTCTCGACATGGTTGAGCTTGTAATGAAAATGGAAGATGAATTCGAAATCGAAATTCCAGAAGGCGACACAGAAAAGCTCAAGACTGTTGATGACGTTATCAACTATCTTAAATCCGTAAAAGGATAATCACTTAGTTTTTAAATTAAGTTTTTTAATAAAAGCTCTCTTTTTAGAGAGCTTTTTATTTTCTGAAATATCTAAATTTTAGCTTTTCCCTATTACCTCTCTTTACAATCTGCTACTGGCCCAAAGATAATTTCTGCGATATGCAATAAGTCCTTAAAATTAATATTTTGAACATAAAAAAAATCTTTTCTGTGAGGTAAAAAATGTTTCATGCAGATGCAAAAAATCTTGAAAAAATGGATCCCGAAATTTTCAAAACCATCCAAGACGAAAAAGCTCGTCAAGAAGATGGACTTGAAATGATTGCTTCTGAAAATTACTGTTCCCATGCAGTAATGCAAGCTCAAGGTTCATGCCTTACAAATAAATATGCGGAAGGTTATCCTGGCAAACGCTATTACGGCGGCTGCCATGTAGTCGATCAAACTGAGCAAATTGCCATTGATCGCCTCAAAAAACTTTTCGGAGCAGAATACGCCAACGTACAACCTCACTCTGGCTCTTCAGCTAATATGGCCGTTTATCACGCAGTCTTAAAGCCTGGCGATACTTTCCTTGGCATGAGCCTCAACGAAGGTGGTCACTTGACTCACGGAAGTCCAGTAAACTTCTCCGGAAAACTTTTCAACGTCGTTAGCTATGGACTTAAACCCGACACTGAAACAATTGATTATGAGCAACTGGAAAAGCTTGCTCAAGAACACAAACCAAAATTAATTGTGGCCGGAGCTTCTGCCTATCCGCGCATCATCGACTTTAAACGTATAAGAGAAATTGCCGATTCTATTGGCGCACTTTTACTCGTCGATATGGCCCATATTGCAGGTTTAGTTGCAGCAGGTCTTCACCCATCACCAGTGGGAATTGCAGACTTCGTAACTTCCACTACCCACAAAACACTACGTGGTCCTCGGGGTGGTTTAATTCTTTGCAATACAGAAGAATGGAACAAGAAAATCAACTCTAATATTTTCCCTGGCATTCAAGGTGGACCGCTAGAGCATGTTATTGCCGCAAAGGCCGTTGCTTTTAAGGAAGCGCTTGATCCTAGCTTTAAAGACTACCAAAACCAAGTGGTGAAAAATGCTCAGGCACTGGCCCAAGCACTTAAGGAAAATGACGTTAAACTCGTCTCCGACGGCACAGACAACCACCTCATCCTCATTAAAACTGATTCAGTGGGCATGAGTGGAAAAGACGCTGAAAAGCTATTGGAAAAAGTTGATATCACTTGTAACAAAAATATGGTTCCTGGCGATACCCGCTCTCCTTTCGTAACTTCTGGTATTCGTATTGGCACTCCGGCCATGACAACTCGTGGGCTTAAAGAAGAGCACATGAAAGAAATCGGAAACTGGATGGTGCAAGTCTTGCGCAATCCTGAAGATGAAAAACTTCAAGCTGAGATCAAAGCAAAGGTTAATACCCTTTGCCACAAATTCCCTGTTTACTAAGCCTTAAAGATAATCAACAGCATTAGAATTAATCTCTTCTAATGCTGTTGATTTTTTCCGCCATCTCGGCCGAGATTCCTGAGCCGTCTGGACAGTCTGTTGCTTTAAATCGAAATTTTTTATTTTCAGAAAAATAGGAGGCTGGCTTTCGTCCTAAATGAATCCAACCAAAATTATTGTAGGTGGAAACCTCGTAGAACTCTTCATGACTTTTGTTGATCTTGTAAATCGATACACCATATTCCTCGGATTTAATTTTTTTATTGTATTCTTTTAAACATAATCCTGCTGGATAGCGATTACGAGGGCCAATCTTGGAACAAGAATATAAGACTAGAAGTAAACAAAATATAAGAGATTTAATCACGAACAAAATCCTTGGCCGGGAGTTGAGAACTGTATCGTAAATTCCCCTCTGGGCCTTAGTCATTTTTCGCGATTTTTGCCAATAAAATCTAAAGAATAAATTTTGTTTTCAGTTGTTTATAAATATCTTTTCTAGTATTTTAGTTTCAATTTTTGTATCCGAAATAAGGTGTAAAAATACTCGCAGAAGGAGTCTAGATTTGGACAGAGAAGAAATAAAAGATATTGTTTCACAAAGCCTAGAAAAGGCTCCCACTGCCTCTCGCCATGACCTTCAATGGGGACGACGTCTTTTCCATTTTTCTACGGGATTTTTTATTGCAACTGTTTATGGCCTATTCTTGGACCACCACCAAATTGTTTATCTTTTGGGGGGGATTACGGCCATTCTCTACGTAACAGAACAGGTTCGCATTGCCTATCCGGAACTATCCGAACGCTTAGGCTGGCTCAACCACTTTTTCTTGCGTGCCGAAGAACAGCTCCAAGAATCAGCAGCAGTCCCCTATGCGGTGGCCCTCTTGTTAACTATTCTCTCTTTCCCTAAAACCATTGCCCTAATTGCCATCTACACTTTGGCCATCGGAGATCCTCTTTCGGCCCTCATAGGTATCCGCTTCGGGAAGCATAAATTAAGAAATATGAAGAAAAAATCGCTAGAGGGATCTCTTGCTTTTTTTGCAGCAACATTAGCAACTACCATTTACGTGCTTTCAAGTTATACTCCAGCAGCAACTGGAACAATAATTATCATAGCTATTATGATAGCTTCTTTTTGTACTCTATTTGAACTTCTGCCGATTCGCGTGGATGATAACCTGACAATTCCTCTATTCACAGCAATTATCTCTTGGCTTCTTTGCACTATTGCAGGATTGCCCATCTAAGGGCCAGTGCAACCAGCTAAGCGGAAGCTTAAATCATTGAGTAATAAATGCCTGGTGAGTAACAACAATAAACGCGATCGCGACGAGGAACTGGGCGAAAACCCTTCCAATCATAAATACCCCTTAGTCTCTCAAATTTTCAGTGTGCTTTGTGTGTGTTAATTAATGATAAAAATAGAGACACAGTTCGTCAACAAGTCTTGACATCCTTCCTCTATACTTTTATTTTCAAGCAATTAAAATGCGCTCCCCCTAAAGGAAATCTTGTTTATGAATTGCCCCTTTTGCAATGCCAGCGACACCAAAGTCACCGATTCGAGACTTTCGAATGATGGCCTAAAAATTCGCCGGCGCCGCAAATGCCTAAAATGTGAAAAGCGCTTTAGTACCTATGAAACCATAGAATACTCAATGCCTATGATCATAAAAAATGATGGCCGCCGCGAGGATTTCCGCCGCGACAAGCTCATTGAAGGGATGAAAAAGGCATGTCAAAAACGCCCTGTTTCCGCAAACCAAATCGAGATTATTGCAGAGCAAATTGAAAAGAGCATCAGAGATCTTTCCCTTAAAGAACTTCCCTCACGAGATATTGGCCGTTTCGTCATGCCTCACCTAAAAAGTCTCGACACCGTTGCTTACGTTCGTTTTGCATCAGTTTATAAAACCTTCAAAGATATCGAAGAATTTGTTACTAACCTCAGAGAAGAATAATCCCCTGAGCGATAAATAAAGGAATTAAACAGTGAATCAACAAAATTTCTCCCAACAACGAAAATACGCCTTCTCCTTTATTCATCACCTCTTGCAATCCCCCCAAAAACTCTGGGCGCCAGAAATTGGAGAAGAAAAAAAGCTTGAGGAACTCGCCCAAGAATTAAGCGATGAGTGGGAAACACTACGTGAATCTTTAGACGAATACCAACATCTTGAAGCCTATCCTCTCACTCGCGAAATTTGCCTCAATGCCCTCTTATTGCAAAAAGAAATTCACAAGGAAATTCAAACGAATCTCAAATCTTGGACAATGGAAAGACTTCCCAAAGTGAACCTTTCTGTGTTGATTTTGGGTATTTCAGAACTCAAATTAAAAAAGCAAACACCTGTTAAGGTTATTATTTCAGAGGCCTTAAGCCTCGCAGCGGAATACGGCGATCAAAAATCGAGCTCTTTTGTAAATGCGATTTTAGATAAAATCGCAAAACAAATGGAATTACTGTGAACAAAATCGAAACTGAGATTCTTGAAAAAATTGATCAAGAAAGGTCCCATGTTATTTGGTTATCGGAAGGTCCTCTCTGCTCAAAACTCAAAGCCTTCGTTTCGCTCAATTATATTTTAGATGACCAACTTTCCTACTACCTGAGCCACCCCACCTCTAGTTACGCGCGCTCGCTATTTGGCACGGACTCCTTTTCGGGAAAGATTGTCGTCATCCACCTCAATCTCTTGCAGGAAAAAAATCCTGCGCAGAAGATCCAAGAAATTCTTCATTCCACAAAAGAGACTAGCGCAATAAAAAAGATCCTCTGCATAACAGAGGATCTTCCCGAAAAATATAATCAACTTAAAGATTCAATTCAAAAGATAGCTCAAGTTTGCTACCTCGATCTCTAGTAATCTAGTTTAAATACGAAGGTAACAGGCAAATGATCTGACCAGCCTTCTGCCGTTTTGAAATCAAAGCGATGAGGAATATGGAATATAGTAGTTTCTCCAGTATCGTAATTCGTCCATTTTTTATCTTGTAAAGCATAATCGCGCACAAACACATCAAATGAGCACCATACCGGCTTCAAACTCACTGCATACTTAGTTCTATTGGCCACCAAAATTTTATCAAGATATGACCACTCACCGCGATACCAATGTGAACCAGGGTTGAGGTCATAAGGATAAGGACGATGCGAACAATAATCAGCTAACACCTCTCGAGTATCGAAAAAATGAAAGGGCTTGCTGCGATCAAGTAATTCAGTATTGATTCCATGTGGATTATCACTATCGAGAGTATTAAAATCCCCCAAAGCCACAACATTGGCACTTGGAGCTTTTTTGGCAATTTCCATAAACTGACGAGCGACCTCTGCTCGTACCGAAGCAGGTTTTCCTTGTGATGGCCAATGATTACCAAACACAGTTAACTTTTCACCATTAATAGAAAAAGTCGCTTCGAGAATGCCTCTAGTCTTGATTCTTTTACCATTCTCAATGAGATTCAAGGTATGCAATTTCTTTTGTAGTACAGGGTAACGAGAGATCATACCGACATCAATGCCACGCTCATCTTCACCTTCGATCAAAATTACATATTTATAGCCTAAACCTCTCAAGCCTCTGTCGCGCAACATCGTAAGTACATTAAGATTTTCAACTTCTTGCAGTACTAAGATATCTGGTCCGCGCCCATTATTAAAATCCCGAATCACACGAGACAAACTATCAATTTTCTTATTTAACTTTTCTTGAGTCCAATCAACATTTAGACATTCACTGCGATAGTAGCTGTCAGTCATGGCACGACAAACTTTTTGAATTTCAGGAGAGCGATCCTTTACGGCCTTAGGCATATAAGTATGGTCCGCTTTGCCTTCATCATGAGTCGTATCAAAGAGGTTTTCGACATTGTAATTCATAAGGGAAACATAGGCCGTTTTAGCAAACGATGACGAAGTAGCCAAAAGCAAAGCCGCAATTAATAAAACTCTCATTCTCTTCCTTTTGTCACAAGTTCTACCAAAAAATCTTTTCTTGGCACACTCATTCTTACTATATCCATGGGAAAAATCACATAAAACATTCTAATTAGCAACTTAAGGAACACTTATATATAAATTTTTCCCATATTTTCAGCAAATTAGAACACTCATTTCTTAAAGGCCCTTAGGTCAAGTAAGAAAAAATTATAAACTTAAAAACGATAAGCGAAAGAAGTGGATATTTTGACACCAG
>QKCN01000011.1 GCA_003245675.1 Bacteriovoracaceae bacterium
TGTATCTTCCACTTCCTCTTTAAAAGAGCAAAAATTTAGTTCCCACCAAGAAAAAGACAAAGGCCAAAAGAAGGTGTTTAGAAGGCATCTTCTTTTCCATAATGCATTCAAAGAGGGCAGCAAAGATCGTTCCCGTAATAGACACGCCTGTCAGAGTTGCCAAGGTGGCAAACTGCACGGCCTGTAAGAAGAGAAAAAGCGATAAAAACATGGCCAAGAAAGAGGATATAAAAACATAGAAAAGATCTTTTTTATGAAGTCGCTTAAAGGTTTTTACAAAGTGATAAGGGCGAATAAAAGAAAAAAGAAAGAAAAAGGTCCAGGCACCCATGGCGCGATAAAAGTTGGCTTCAACAGGCGTTATTTCTTTCCAGTGCTCAAAAGCATAACGAGTAATAACAATGCCCACTCCGTCTAAACACATACCAATGGCAGCAATGGCAAAAAGATGAAGATGCAATGATCCCTTCACCTTCTTGTTTTCATGAGCAAAAATCAAAACGCAGGCAATAAGAAAAAAGAGGGCCCATATGCGTTGCATATCAAGAGTTTGCCCAAAAATGAAATAAGATAGAGTTCCTACGACGAGAGGTTGAAATGAAAAAAGAACCATCGTTCTTCCTGGCCCCAAATTGGCAAAGGACTTGAGCAAAAACCAATCCCCTACCCCAAGACCTAAAAAGCCAGAACAAGCAAAAACGAAAACCCAAAGCCAATGAACCTCTTGCCATCCATAAAAAAGACTTACAGTAATGAAAAAGAGTGTGCCTCCAATCGCTGCTTTGGCCGCATTCATCCACATGGAAGAAATAGTACGCGAAAAACGGGCATAGAACTGAGAACCCAAGGCAAAGCTCATATTGGCAAGTAGAGCGAGGATGTAGGCGTGGAAGGACATAAAAAAAGATATCCATAAATGAAGAAGCGGCACCATTTAGGTGCCGCTTCTATTAATAATATCTATGTTTTTACAAGGTTTACTTCTTAATGCCAAGCATTTCTACGAAAGCTTGATTGCTAACTGGACGCTGCAAGAACTCCTCAATGGAAACATTTACATCACGAGAAGAGCCGGTGGCATAAACCGCATTTCTCAAACGCATCCCTAATTCCTCATCTAAGAATCCTTTAGGTGAAGCTTTAAAAACAGAAGCCACATCTGCGGCCAAAACATCGGCCCAAGCATAACCATAGTAACCCGCATCATAGCCACCAAAAAGGTGTCCAAAGGCCGTTACAAAAGATGACCCTTCAGGGAAAGGGAGGAAAACATCGGCCAAAACGGTATTGGTATAATCGACGATATTGAACTCATCATCCTCTGCAATTTCACTGTGCATTTTAAGGTCCATCAAACCAAAAGAAAATTGACGACGATAGTGCATACCAATAGTTGCTTGAGATGCCTGATCAATTTTTTCAATCATCTCAAGAGGAAAGCTATCAGTTTCATCTTCATAATTTACAGCAAAGCTTTTCAAAACATTAGGATCTGTTACCCAACGCTCAAAAGATTGAGAAGGTACTTCCACAAAATCGCGCGCAACTCTTGTTCCAGCAAAAGTCGCATATTTAGTTTGAGTCAAAAGGCCATGAAGTCCGTGACCAAACTCGTGATAAAGAGTTTGCACTTGATCTAAAGAAAGAAGAGATGGCTTATCAGCAGTGGCAGCAGGAAAGTTACAAATCAAGGCGGCAACAGGACGACGCTCCATAAAGCCTTGAATGAGCTTGTTACTGCGAATAGTAAACATCGCAAAGTGACCATACTTACCTTGCTCTGGACGAGGAAACATATCGAGGTAAAGAAGACCGAGATCTTTTCCCGTTTGAGCATCAGAAATTTTAACTAGCTGAACTTCTGGGGCCCACTTGTAATACTCTTCAGCTACTGCTTCAATTTTAATTTTGAAAACTTTTTCAAAAGTTCTAAACATACCTTGAAGTGTTCTATTAAATTCAAAGTACTTTTTAAGACTTTCAAGATCTAAGCTGTATTGCTCTTTTTCTAGCATTTGAACATAGAAGTGACGATCCCAAGCATTGAAAACAGCATCCGCTTTTCCGGTATGCTTTGCTTTAAGCTGCTGCATAACAGATACTTCTTGTTGGAACTTAGGCTCAAGAGCGTCCACGAGATCGGCCACAAAACTCTTCGCGCGATCACCTGTTTGGGCCATGCGAGACTCAAGTTGATAATCGGCCCAAGATTTATAGCCTAAAAGTTTAGCCAGTTTTGCTCTTTTCAAAATCACTTGTTCCATCAAAGGAGCATTGGAATCTTGAGCGGCACTATTTCTGGCAGTAAAAACCAATTTACGTGTTTCTTCAATAGGACAATTTTGCAAAATCATTGTGGCTTCATAGGTCACACCGACGCGTACAATGTAATTTCCATTTTCATCTTTGCTGTAAATAACAAGAACTTCTTCTGGTGTTCCTGCAACTTGTGCAGGCGTTAAGAGCACAGTATTGGCACTTGCCGCAATTTTGATATTTTTAGCAATATCAGTTGTTAAGCTAGAAAGTTCTTTTTTAAGAACAGCAACTTCTGCTTGTAATTCTTCAGAAAGATGAAAGCCAACTCTCTTGTAACCCTTAACTGTTTCGTCGAGAAGTAGTTTATCTTCCCCAGTCAGTTCTTCACCTTTATTTGCGTAGGCCATTACTGATTCATAGATATCTTTACGAGCAGAAACATCTACATACCAGTTACTAATTTTGACATCTAGCTCATCGGCCTTATTTCTCATTTCTTCATTAAGTGAAGTTGCAGAGATGATGCCAATGCGATTGCTTACAAGATCAACTTGATAATAAATATCTTCAAGACGTACCACAGTATTTTCAAAGTTTGCCTCGGCAGGATTGAGAGAGGCAATTTCCTCTAGAGCAGCATTCGCTTCTGCTAGAGCTTCATCAACACTTTGATCCATTTCAATAACTGACGTTTCAAATTGGGGGATATCCAGCACTGTAACTTTTTGGAAATTACAGGAAACGGACAGAACTAGAAAGCAGGACAGTAAAAAGCTGTTAAATTTTGTCATGACGTTCTTCTCCTTATTATTGGACAATTTGGGTCAAGTTCTACCCAAAACAAAAGAGTCCGCCAAGTTTTTGAAAAAAGTACAAAACAGCTTAAGTACCTAAAAACAGGGAAAAATGTTCTCAGTTGTAAGAATGATGGCATAAATGTCACATAAAACTTGAGTGAGGTGTCAAAATGAACATCTTTATTTTGGAAACAAACCCCAAAAAGAATGCCCAGGCGCTCTGTGATCAGCATATTGTGAAAATGCCACTAGAGACGGCCCAAATACTTTGTTCAATGTTTGAAGCAGGACAGGCCCCCTATCGCCGCACTCATTTTAATCACCCAGCCTGCATTTGGGTAAGAGAATCGCGGGGCAATTATCTTTGGCTTATAAAATACGGATTAGAATTATGCCGTGAATATACTTTTCGCTATGGAAAAACTCATGCCTCGCAGAAGGTCATTGAATGGTGCTGCAATCATTTAGAAAAGCTTTCTTTTAAAAAAGTTCGTCGCACAAAGTTTGTCTCCATCGTATCCCCAGAATTCACACATGAGCGCGATACCATCACTGCATACCGAAAATTTTATCAAAAAGAAAAAATGAAATTTGCGAGGTGGAATAGAGGAAGGGCGAAACCGTGCTGGTTAAAGTCCCTTACAAATTGATTTGGCCCTCGAGATGGCAGCGTTTTGATCTTTTTCATTGTAGGAAACGGCCACAATTTTGAGAACTCCACCCACATTACATCCATAGAAACGCAATTTGTCTTTAACGTTTTTAACTTCATAAATAGGGCCATCTACCACTTTGATCCCATTAGAGCCTTTAGCGGGAACCACGCCTTTTTGAATGTCTTGTAAGAAAACTTCACGCCTTGCTTTTGATATTTTGGAACTAGAATTAAATTCCTCTGCCATCTCTGAAGTAAAGTTCACACTTTTAGGATCTGTTGGTTTTGCCTGATAAGAGAGTTCGATATTTTTTGTGCCACTCACATGACTGGGTTCAATTGCTTCCTGAGGAGTGTAGCCTTTAAAACGAGCCTGCAGCCCCTCATCCATTTTGCTTTTGAGAACTTGATTTAAACTTTCTTTGTCTTGAATTTTAATATTATCGGCATCATCTAAGATAGTCATCACCGACTCATCTAAAATCTCTTGCGACTGCCGTGCCACTTCGTCATCTAAAAGGTGCATGCTATTGGACTCGCGATAAACAGGTTCTAATTGAGTGCGAACTTCTTCTTGCACTAATTTTAGATAATCATCCGGTTTTTCAATAACCTTTTCTAGCTCCATATCGACATAAGAGCCGGCCAGTTTTTTATCCATTAATATTTTTGCTTCATCTTTAGTAAATCCGCCTTCTTTTAAGACCTCATATTTTTTGCGAATCTGTCCATAGGTGTAATTGCTCTTTCCATCGGGACGAATGCCAGCTTCTGTTCCCGAAATTTTCCCAGCTTCTCCTGCCCCCACTTCATGAGATTGAATGACAGATTTTGCCTCTTTAGGAGTCAAAGTCTTGCCAAGAGCTTCTTCAGTATTGCGCAGCCTTTCTGTCGCCCCCATTTCGGTTGGCACATTTGCTGTTGTTGCATGCTCGGGATGCATAGCATTTTTCACATGCTCTAAGTCTAACTCTTTATACGCTTTTAAATTTTCAGGAAGACTTGGTGCTTTGGCATTAGAAACACCTTCTTCTAACTTTCGCGTATATGTGAAGTAATCATTGAGATAACCATTGTATTCGTTCTTTAAAACATCACTTAAACCAGAATAGGACTTTTCAATTTGCTGAACCTCCACAGTATTGTGTGCAGCTGGAATTCCCTTGCCTGTTCGGATGTCATACAAAAGATGTTCAATTTCAGCTAACTCATCCACCTTGCGTCCACGCACTTGCCATTCACCAAGAGAGCCTGAAGCGTGTTTCACTTTCATCTGAAGGGCCGTATAGCCAGACTCTTTGACTTTCTTCGCCTCACTCAAGACTTCGACAGAGTAGCCCCGCTTTTCAGCAGCTGCTTGCAATTGCGCAATTTGCTCATCGGAAAAGTAAGCCCTTGCTTCTGGACCAACTCCTCGGTAATTTTTAATTTCGACAACGTGTAAATCGCCCGATTCAATTGCGTCACTCATGGAGTCCACAAACTTTTGAATGGTCTCAGGAGAAGTATCATCTAAGATTAAGCGGGTGCCAATACCATCATCGACATGCAGGCGCGAACCATGAAGCGATTGCGAAATTTTACCATCTCCGGCTTTATTTACGAGTTTCGCTTCATTAGATGCCGCTCCTTTTCCGCGATAAGTCAGCTCTCCCATGCCTTCGGGAATGACCTTTCGCACTTCTGCAACATCAGCTTCCAATGTCGCTTGAAAAGCTTTATCCAGCTTAATTGAGTGAGCCTTTATAATACGATGGCGCAATGGTGATGTATGCGCAAAAGCGTCTTTAAAGCTTTCCCCAGCTTCTGTATGTCCTCTTAATTCTCTCAAAAGATTTTTGAGATCTGATGGTTGGTCCATACAGTCCATAAGAGCAACAAATTCATTGCGCATATTGGGGTTACCGCGCAGTCGCTTAAAGATCGCCCCCAGCTCACCTGATTCTTGAATATTGAGGCTATTGAGCAGTTTAGGATCAAACTTTCCAGAATTTGCCAAATAGCGGGCATCCCCTAAGCCTTCTTCAATGGCCTTAGCCACTTTTAAGGTACTCATCTCATCGCCCATATTGAGCACACTGACAATGGCCTTCGCCTTCTGAGCTCTGCCGAGATAAGAAACAAGTTTTGCCCCTTCTCCTATTCCACCAAGAGCAGTTCCCCCTGCGGCCATCCACATATTAAAACTAGCATCCGATTTTTCTTCTTCTAATTTACTGAGATAAGCTAATGCATCTTCTTTTTCCCGCTGAGTCGTTGCAACCATGCTCATGGTAGAATTAATTTCGGCAGAAAAATCTTGAACATGAAAATACTGGCTGCCTGCTTCAATGGCCCCTGCACCAATGCCCACAAGTCCCATGGCCGTCGCCACAGCTGGTGCGGCCGTGCCTCCTGAGGCAATAATCGCAGCCACTCCGGCGACCACTCCCACTCCTGTAATGGCATAATCAAAAATGCGCCAATTGTAGTCGCTCTGATTTATGCCACGAATATAAGAACAAAAAGCATCAGCGTATTCTGGCCTAGGATTATTCTTTAAAAAGTTTACGACAGTTAAAGGCGCATGCTTCAAATAATGTTCAATATTTTCCACTTGCTCTTTTTTTGACTTAGGATTCCAAGCTCCCAAAATGCGATTGCGTTCTGTTTTCTGGAGTCCTGCAAATTCATTAATCCCGCCCGCCACATCAGTTGGCGTCACTGGCTTTAAAAGCTGACTACTCCCTCTAAAACAAGTCTCATAAATATAGTCACCTTGAGGATAGCCCACATGCGTGCGAAATTTTTCGCCAATAAGTAGATTGCCCAGTGGCGTCTCTGTCATTTCTTGATAGCGCTTACTGATTTTTTGAAAATAAGTGTGCTGTACAACTCTCCATTGCCCAAACTTATTATCAATTGCAGCATCCGCATTTTGCCTATTTGCACGACTCATGTCAGGGAAAGAAAATTCCCCAGGCTTGGGAGTTGCTGCTTCCTTAACTATAAATTTCCCGTCCTTTAACTCATATTGTGGTGCAGGCGTTCCGTAGGGATTTGCCCGATATTCAGCTTCGATCTTGTCATATTCTTTACGCGCATCTGCACACATGGCATTGATTTCTGTTACATATTTATTAAATTTTTGGATATTGGGATTTTGACCAGTCAAAGATCCAAGACCTTTTGTGGGATTGACCTTCTGATAACTTGCAAATTTTTCCAACGCATCATTGACAACTTTTTGGGCAGCGGGATTTTGGGCGCAGGAAGATTGGGCCGGGCAGACAAGATTGAAGGCCCGTTTACGGCCAAGCTCTGTTGTAAAATCCACATCACGATCGCTATTATTGGCGTCATTGACGTATTGCAATTGAGTATTCCAAATGGAAAATGCAGTTGTTTCTAACGCCTCTTTATTAAGGCCTAGATTAAGTTCTTGGGAATAAGCTTGATCGGCCATCTGATCGAGTAAGTGATCTAGCTCTTTAAGTTGAGGGTCTGATGCGGTAACTAAATTTTGACTTTCTGCTCCGCAAACCCCCGTGACCAAACTCTCATCAATATTGCGCCCTCTAACGTCTTTACCATCTTCCTTTACCAACTCACGACACATCATGAGCTTCTCTTTCATACTTTGCGAAAGCTCTGCTGAGTTCTGTCCCCATGCAACAAAACTGAAGAAAAATAGTGGGATTATAACCTTTATATTAATCACCTTTTCTTATCGGTTTTCGTCCTTGAAACATTAGTTACTTTTAAATATTCTTAACTCTTTAATAATTTACAAAAATTACCGATACCCTGACGCAAAACTATGAGAAATTTAGGATATGGAACAACAAAAGAACTTTTTTGAATACATTCAGGGGCGCAAGCTCCAGGAGATTCTCAATGAGCTTTCTCAGCTCAAAAGTCTCGATTTTGAAAATGAGGAGGGTCAATCCCCCCTTATCGTGGCCATTGATAAGAAGTTTGATACAATCGCAGATCTACTACTCTCCTGTGGTGCCAATCCCAATCACAAAGACCACAAGGGACGCACTCCCATAATGTATGCCTCATTTCACAGCATGTTTGACCTCGTAAAAACCATTACCACTTGTGGTGGAAGAATTGATGATGCTGATAATGATGGCCATACGGTCATGCATTACGCTCTTTGGGGAAAAACAAAAACAGTGAGTGAATTTCTTTTAGATATTGGAGCTGATCCGCGAGTGAAAGGAGAAGATGGGCTTACACCTCTTCAACTGGCGATCGATAGCAAGAATAAAAACCTAGTTGAGATGCTACTTAAACGCTCTGTAGACTTGGCCACTGAGCTCAAAGATCCCGAAGAAGCACCACGCTTGCTTGTCCATGCTATTGCGACAGGCAATATTGAAATCGTAAAACTGCTCAATGAATTTGGGCTTGATATCAATATGAAAGATGAAAAAGAGCGCAGTGCCCTTCACTATGCGGCCAGTCTTGAGCAAAAAGAAATCGTCGACTTTTTGCTGGAAAATGGAAGCGAAGAAATTGTTAATTGGCCAGATAGTAACGGCGTAACTCCCCTCATGATTACGGCACTTTTAGGCAATGAACTAATTGTTGAAGAATTGATGGAGCATGGGGCAGACCCCAATGCAAAAGATAAAAATCTACAGTCGCCTCTTATTCTAGCATCTGCCTTGATGAATAATTCTGTATTTACACAAGAAGTTCTTCCGGCCCAAACGATTAGCGATATCCTAACACTCGATCTCCAAAGTGAAATAGACTCCGATATGCCTCTTGATTCTCAAGTAGAAATTGAAGAAATCAATCTCATTAAAGGTGTCACCAATAAAATTCGCAACAACCAAATCACAAGAATTTCAGGAGCTCACCAAGCGAAAAATTTGGATGTTATTAAAATCCATGGCGGAACTTTTGACAGCGCCAACAATGATAAAATTGTGATCAAGGGAAAACGCGGTCATACCAAAGTCGTGAAGAAGCTGATTGAGAGAGGTTCAGAAGTAAACTGGGCCAGCGACAATAAGCAGACGGCCCTTTTGAGAGCGACTCAAGCGGGGAATGCCTCGATAGCCAAGGTTCTTATGGATCATGGAGCTAATACTGAGTTGGCAAATGATGAAGGAAAAACAGCACTTGATCTCGCCAATGAAAGCCAAGATGAAATGATGATCAAAGTCTTGATGAACGAAGAAATTGAATGGGAAGAAGACGATCTCATGGTGACCGCCCTTGCGGATACGCATTCTGGTGAAGACTTTGAAGATGAAGACGAAAAAGCCGATCCCAATGATAGAGATAGGGCTCAAGCAATGCTCCTAGAGGCTGAAGCGCGACAGAAACAAAATGAAGCTTATCAAAAGGCAGCAGAAGAACAACGTAAAGAAGCACTCGAAAAAGAACGTCAAAAACGCTTTCATGCAGCACTTAATAAAAAAAATGCCAGAGGCCAGACTCCCCTCATGATCGCAGCTGCTCAAAATGCAGAAAGTACTGTGATCAATCTACTGGAAAAAGGGGCGGAAATAGACCTCAAAGATTTCCAAGGTTACTCGGCCCTCTCTCATGCCGTCAATCACGGGCATGCCAACATTGTTGATATCCTCTGCAAAAAAGGTGCATCTACAGTTGAGCGCTCAGCAAAAGTTTATGCACCCATGACGATAGCTGTTCTCAAAGGTCTCGTTCCTGTTGTGAAAATTTTACTAGAAAATAAAGCAAGTCCCAACGAGAAAGTGAAAGGAATGACGCTTCTCATGATGGCCGCCAAACGCGGCGACCTCGCGATGGTTGAAACCCTTATTGCCGGAAGAGCAGATGTCCACCACAAAGATTTCAAAGGCAAAACGGCCCTTAATTATGCCAAAGACAATGGACACAAAGTCGTTTTTGAATTTATTAAAAAGAATCTAATGAGAAAAGCATGAGTAAATTTATTGATCTAGATCAATTCACTATTTTCTTTCCTCCTCAGCTAGACGAAGAGGCATCAACTTTATTCAAAGATAAAATGGTTAATTTCCTAGAATCACCTCGCCATCTTTTTATCAATTGTGCTGCTCTAAAAGAGATACCCGCAGATTGGATATCTAGCTTTCGCATGATTGCCGAACAACTAAAAATGGCCGGAAAAAATCTCATCCTCATTTTTCTTCGCCCTAAACTGATAAAAGAAGTAAATGATCCCAAACGCGGATTTGAATTTGATATTTCACCTTCACTCTCCTTTGCGCTAGAGATGTTAGACACTTCTCCTATTAATTCAGCCAGCGCCCACTTCCTCAAAGCCTTTGTCAACGCGACGATCAAAACAGTTTTCGTGCAATGCCAAACCTTTTGCAAAAAGAACAAGATTATTAATAAAACCATTAATCCCGATGAACTTGAAGGTGATGTTACTGGCGTAATCAACGTAAGCTCCCACGAAAGTCCTTTTCTCACCATGATCAGTTTCCCTGAAGAAACGCTCAAGGCTCTCGTCGAAAGAGTTTTAGGTGAGCCCGTTTCTGATATTCAAGAAGCGGAAGATATGGCCACTGAGTTAATGAATATTATTTATGGGCAGGCT
>QKCN01000013.1 GCA_003245675.1 Bacteriovoracaceae bacterium
GTTGGAAAGGATATTTGAAAAAAGATCAGCTGCGCGCTGATAAATCAAAGCAGAGGTTTCCTTCTCAAGTGTCGCATAACCAAAAGTATCAAGGTAGTGGGTATATTTTGAATACTCAGACTTCTTTAAATATTCAGGAAGATCCTTTAAAGAAAATATATGCTGCTGAGATTCTTCCCCCTTCCATTCATAAGAGAAGATTTCTCCTTTATAGGCATTACAAAGCCAAGCCCCTTGAACAATTCCTAAAAAATGGGGAACTTGAAAATGGTAAAAGGAATAATGAGCAATATCATGCCAATCAAAAACCTGGGCAATCCCTTCGGCCAAGCGAATTCCGGTATAAGAACCAGGTCCCGCAATTGTCACAACTCCTAAAAGGTCTTCTATCTTGAGTTTGCTTTGTTCCAAGATTTCAAAAATACGTGCGTGAAGAACTCCCGCACCTTTGGTTTCCTCTGATTTCTCATAAGATAGCCATTTTTGATCTGCATGATTCCAAAGACCAATGACCAAATAATGAGATGTATCTAAAAATAGATAGCAGTCTTTTTTCAAAAAAGCCTCACCACATCATTAAATAGGGCCACAAAAATAAGCAAAAAAAGCAAAGAAAGACCAAAGCGATGAGCGATTTCCAATTTTTTGCGAGAAAGAGGGCCTCGATTGATTAGCTCCAAAAACAAGAACATGATATGTCCACCATCCAACACTGGAATAGGGAAAAGATTAATAATACCCAAATTAACCGAAATTAGGGCCATAATAGAAAAAAAGTACGACAAGCTAATATGAAAAGAATCCGCCGCGACCTTGCCAATCGCAATTGGGCCTCCAATATTTTTCAGCGAAGTTCTCGCTGTTACCAACTTCATAAAGCCTTGAAACGTTTTCCCCATAACCGTAAAGGTTCTCTCCACTCCTTGAATCATACTCTCCCAAAGGCTTAAAGCTGGGCGCATAACATATTCTGGTGCTAAAAATTCTGCAGAACTATAAATGCCTACAATATAAACGTTCTTGTCCCCTTCCTTTGAAATATCGGGAATCAACTCATAAGATTTCAAAACGCCAGCACGAAGCATTTCTAATTTAATTGGCTTTTCATTTTTATTTTCTTGAACCTTTTCTCTTAAATCAGAAAAGCGAAAAACTTTTTGGCCATTCACACTAGAGATAATATCCCCCTGCTTAATCCCTAAGCGATCGGCAGGTGCCCCCATAACAATAGATTGGACAACAAGGTCGAGAGGATAAAATTTATTTTGGTGCAAAAAAGCAACAGCGTCGGTCTTGCCGTCCCAGAGAATCTCCTTCACCTTCTCATAATCAAAGACATAGCCTCCTACGGCTTTTTCTTCTGTCGAAGGTTTGGCGGGATAAAGATAAAAAGTTTGAGCCTGATTCCCTTCGAAGATTCGATCAAGTGACTGCTGGGACGAAATGTCCTTAGGCCTTACAGAAATACCAAACTTATTTCCGTCAAGATCCACAATAATAGGAACACGAAAAAAACGAGGCAAAGAAGCAAAGCGTTCGATGAAAGAATTAAAGGGTTCATCAAGCTTAACTGCAATGATCTTTCCATCGCGCTCAACTTCAAGCTCTTTAACTTGCGAACCTTCGAGATCCACTCCCACATCAGTTAAACTAAAAACATCATGTGAGTTTATTTTTTTTAGAACATCTCCGGAGCGAATTCCTTGCTCATAAAAATAACTAGACTCAGCAATAAGTCCAAAATTTAAAGCTGGAACTTTTTCACCATTAGCAAAAAGCAAAAAATAAAGAAAAAAGGAGAAGATGATATTAGATAAAGGTCCACCAAACACAATCCAAAAACGGGCCCATTTACTTTTATGTAAATAAGAGTCGCGCTTATCCTCTTCCGACATCTCATCATCGCTAAAAGGATCATCGCCAAACATTTTGACATAACCACCAAGCGGGATAACTGAAAGAGCATATTCCGTTGCGCCTTTTTTCCATTTCAAAATTTTGGGACCAAAGCCAATTGAAAAGGTTTCAACCCGAACACCGAACAAGCGTGCAAAAAAGAAATGTCCTAATTCGTGAACAAAAACAATAGGACAAAGAAAAAGAACAAATATCAATATTTTCTCAATTAACATTTTATTTCCCCATGAAGGCTAAAACACCAAAAACATAAAAAGGAATGACAAAAAGTAGAGCATCTAAACGATCATAAACTCCGCCATGTCCAGGAATAATACGAGAACTATCTTTAATCTCATAAAGACGCTTCAGTTTTGACTGAGCAAGATCTCCAAACTGAGATAGAATTGCTAAAAGAGCAAAGAAAAGACTAAAGGAAAGACTAATTTCCCCAAAAAACAACCACCAGCACAGAGTAGAAAGCAAGGTAGAAACAACCAGTCCCCCAACAGCACCTTCAACAGTTTTATTAGGGCTAACTGCTGGCCAAAGTTTATTTTTGCCAAACTTTCGGCCAAAAAACCAAGCCGCAGTATCAACCGAAAAAACAAGAATCATAATGAAAACAATTAACTTGCGCCATTCGGGTAAATGAAACAGAACTGAAAAAGGGGCCAATAAACACAAGACCAAAAGGGCAGAAAGGAAACTATAGCGTCGAACCAACTCCCCTTTTAAAACAGAAAAACTCATCGTTGAAAAAAGAAAAAATAGAAGAGCAAGATCAGCAACGATTCCAATATTTACAAATACATCAAACCACAACTGGGGTTGCTCCAAAAAATTAAAAAACAAGAAAGGAACAACAAACACAGCTTGAGTTAAAAAGTATTTCCAATTCCAGCGCGGTAACTTGAAGAAATGAATTTCAATTTCATCAACAATGAGTGCTCCAATAATCGCAAGAAAAAAAAGACATGGATTTTTCCCTATCACAGAGAATAAAACAACAATAAGAACAAGAGCAAAAGAAGAGATTATCCTTACTCCGGTATTTCCAAGCTGACTAAGTCCTGACATGTTCCTTCCCCTCGCTCAGTGCCCCAAAACGCCTTTCTCTGGTTGACACCTTTCTCAAAATATTTTCAAGTAATTGCTCATCAAAATCTGGCCATTTCATATCGGTGAACCAAAGCTCGGCATAGGCCAATTGCCATAATAAAAAATTAGAAACCCGTCCATCGCCCCCTGTTCTGATTAAAAGATCAAGATTGGCATGTTCCGGACAATCTAAAAAAGAAGAAAAACCCTCTTCCGTTAGTTTTGTCACACCTGCCGCTTGCGCACGTTCAAATGCACGAAGTAGCTCATCTCTTCCACCATAAGAAATGGCCAAATTCAAAATCATTCCTGTATGGTGAGCTGACTCCTCTTCTAAAGACTTCACTTTGAGCAAAGCCTTCTCGGGAAGCTGCCTATTTCCAATTACGCGAAAGCGAATATTATTCTTCAGAACTTTTTCTCGCTCATCTGCGACAAATTTTTCAAGTAAACGAAACAAAAGAGAAACTTCGAACTCTGGTCTCTTCCAATTTTCGGTAGAAAAGGCGTAAAGGGTTAAGCTCTTCAGACCAAGACGACTAGCGTGTTCTGTTATACGCGAAGCAATTTTGGCTCCTCGCACATGCCCCCAAACGCGAGGTCTATGTCGTGTTTGGGCCCAACGGCCATTGCCATCCATAATAATGGCAAGATGCTTAATCCCTTCATCTGGAGAAGGAGCTTCTCTCTCTTTCATTATACTGTCATTACTTCTTTTTCTTTATCCGCGGCAATGCCATCGACCTTCGTGATATAATTATCAGTGATTTTTTGAATCTCTGCTTGAAATTTCTTAGAATCATCTTCTGAAATTTCCTTATCTTTCTCTGATTTTTTTACAATTTCGTTTTGATCACGACGAATGTTGCGAATAGCAATTTTGGCATCTTCTGTGATTTTCTTCACATCTTTAACAATTTGCTTTCTTTTTTCCTCTGTCAATGCAGGAAAAGGAATGCGAACAACATTTCCATCGTTCATAGGAGTCACACCAATATTGGCATTCAAAATAGCTTTCTCAATCGCGGCAATTTGAGTTTTGTCAAAAGGATGAATCTGCAACAAGCGAGCTTCAGGAGTACTAATTTGTCCAACTTGGTTTAAAGGGGTTGGCGATCCATAATAATCAATAGTGATGCCATCAAGGGCGCTTGCAGAAGCTCTTCCTGTTCTAACTCTGGCCAATGCATTTTTAAAACTAGCAATTGCTTTGTCCATTTTCTCATTTGCTTCATTCTTTACCTGATCCAACATATATCTATCCTCCTAAAAATTTTTTAAGAAACAACAGTTCCAACATCTTGTCCTTCAACCACTTTTCTAATATTGCCATGGTTGAACATATTAAAAACAATTATATCTAATTTATTTTCCATACAAAGAGTTACAGCGGAAATATCCATGACCTTTAATCCCTGGCTAATCACATCCATAAAACTCAATCTATCATATTTTTTTGCATCTTTATTTATTGCGGGGTCTGAATCATAAACACCATCAACCTTAGTTGCTTTAAAGACCCCTTGAGCACCAATTTCATTAGCGCGCAAAGCGGCAGCAGTATCAGTGGTAAAGAAAGGATTTCCTGTTCCTGCTGCAAAAATAACAACACGCCCTTTTTCAAGATGGCGAATAGCTCGTCGTCTAATATAGGGTTCGGCAATTCCATTCATTGCAATCGCACTTTGGACTCGGGTTGAAACACCTTTTCTTTCAAGTGCATCTTGAAGCGCAAGAGAGTTTATAACAGTGGCAAGCATTCCCATATAATCAGAAGAAGCTCTGTCCATTCCTTTGGTTGCACCAGCAACACCGCGGTGGATATTTCCACCACCAATAACGATACCTACTTCCAATCCGCTTTTTACCAAATCAGCAATTTCGCCTGCAACTTGATTTAAAATTTCATCATTAATTCCGTGCCCCTGCTCTCGGGCCAAAGCTTCACCAGATAGTTTAAGCAGAATTCTTTTGTATTTCATTCATTTTCTCCCAATTCTAGCAACGGCACATTTGTGATGTAAAAAAAGGGGGCTTCAAAGCCCCCTTTGTTTTATTTGGTCGTAAGCTTTGCAACTTCATCAGCAAGATTGTCTTGCTTCTTCTCAATACCTTCGCCCAAGTTGAACTTGGCAAAACGACGGATTGAAATTTTCTCTCCAATTTTGAGAGTTAGTTCATTAACAAGATCACTAATTGTTTTATCAGGATCTTTAACAAACTTTTGATTCAACAAGCAAACTTCTTGAGCAAGCTTAGCAATTTTCCCTTTAACAATATTTGGGATCATTGCGTCAGGCTTACCTTGCTCCTTCAATTGAGCAGCATAGATTTCAGCTTCTTTATTAACAAAATTTTGATCCATTTCACTTTCTTGAACAAAGCGAGGATCAGCAGCACAAATATGCATCGCTACATCTTTTGCAAAAGTTTTGAAATCATCATTTTTAGCAACAAAATCAGTTTCACAGTTGATCTCAACCATAACACCAATTTTTCCACCATGAACGTATGATTCAATGATACCTTCTGCAGCAATACGTCCTTGCTTCTTATTAGCAGCAGCAAGACCTTTCTTACGAAGATAATCAACTGCTGCATCATAATTGCCATTACATTCCGTTAATGCTTTTTTGCAGTCCATCATACCAACACTAGTTTCTTCTCTTAATCTTTTTACATCAGCAGCTGTAAAACTCATTTCTTATATCCTTTTCTATTTCTATTCATAGTAACTGAAAAAGTGGAAAAGCCTTATTAGGCTTTTCCGTTTTTATTCTTACGCTTCTTCTTCTTCTTCTTTCAAATCGATATCATTCTCATATTTTTGAATGATTTCTTTTTCCAAGGCAGAATCTCTTAGTTCTGAATCAGGTGCATCGCGAACGATTTTGCTTGAACCTTCAGAAACAGCATTAGAGAAATAGTCAACGAAAAGACTGATGGATTTGATTGCATCATCGTTCCCTGGAACAACAAAATCAATTCCTTCTGGATCACAGTTTGTATCAGTAATCGCGACAACAGGAATTCCAAGAACATTGGCTTCTTTTACGGCAATTCTTTCATTGTTAGGATCGATAAGGAAAATGGCGCCAGGAACCTTCTTCATATTCTTGATACCACCAAGGTTTTTTTCAAGCTTGATAACATCTTTTTCAACTTTTGATTGCTCTTTTTTAGTAAGAAGACTGAAATCACCACTTTCTTTCATCTTTTCAACTTTGCGAAGTTTATCAATAGAAAGACCAATAGTTTTAAAATTAGTAAGCATACCGCCTAGCCAACGGTGAGTTACATAGTAAGCACCACAAGCTTCTGCAGCTTTTTTTACAGTTTCTGATGCTTGTCTCTTAGTTCCTACGAAAAGAATAGGACGACCTTGAGATGCAGTTTTTTTCATGAAATCATATGCTTTTTGGGCCATAGGAATTGTTTGAGCAAGATCGATAATGTAGATCCCATTCTTCTCCCCATAAACATACTTTTTCATTTTTGGATTCCAGCGATGTGTTTGGTGACCAAAATGTACACCCGCTGATAACAAGTCTTTTAATTCAAGACGATTCGACATAGATAACTCCTTTGATGGTTAATCAATCACTTTCCTAGCTCACTCGGTATTGAGTGAGACCATCACACTAAAAGCGAATGAATTTCCAAATTTCAACTTTGGACAGATTCAACTTATTTGTGCAAAACAGCACCACAAATTAACACAAAAGCACCTTTGATTCAAGGGAGATAGCGCGGATTTTCAATTGTTTTTATGGGCCTTCTTGAGGGTCTTTTCCGGACAAGACTTCCCTTGGTTTAGAACCTTGCTGGGGACCAACAATTCCACGAGCTTCCATCAATTCAATAAGATTGGCGGCGCGGTTATAACCCACCCGCATTCTGCGCTGCAGCATCGAGGCACTAGCTTGTCCGTATTCTTGCACAACCCTAACGGCATCATCAAAAAGGGGATCGACACCGCCTTCATCATCACTGAAACCAAAACTAATCGAAACATCCCCATTTTCAGTGCCTTGCCCCCCTGATTCAATAAAATCAAGAGCTGCTTGGTTAAATTTGGGCTCATCGTCACAAAGGCGGTCCATTAATACTTCAATTTCACGCTCATCGACATAAGATCCGTGCACGCGAGTCATATCAACTCCATACTTATAGAGCATATCCCCGTGCCCCAAAAGCTTTTCTCCACCCATGGTATTTAAAATTGTGCGGGAGTCGACTGCCGAAGAAACGCGGAAAGAAACCCTTGTCGGAAAATTTGATTTAATAAGACCGGTAATAACATCCACCGAAGGACGTTGAGTCGCAATCACAAGGTGGATTCCTGAAGCACGAGCTTTTGCCGCAAGGCGACATATGTTGTTTTCAATTTCTTTTCCCATTTTAGTCAAAATAAGATCGGCAAATTCATCGACAATTACCACAATATACGGAAGTTCATATCCATCCGCTTCATCATCATAAAGGTGGGCAATCTTGGCCAATTCGGCATCACTGGCATTGACGACTTTTTGATTAAAACCTTCAATATTGCGCACGCGCATTTCTTTTAGAATGGTATAACGGCGCTCCATTTCTTGTACGGCCCACAACAAAGACGCTGATGCCATCTTCGCTTCAGTCACCACAGGTAAAATTAGATGAGGAAGTTTTGAGTAAAGGGCCAACTCCAACTGTTTAGGATCCACTAAAATCAAACGCATTTTAGATGGAGGAAGTTTTACCAATAAAGAAACGAGTAAGGTATTTACAAAAACGGACTTACCAGATCCAGTCGCCCCTGCAACAAGCATATGGGGCATCTTTGCCAAGTCGACCACCGTGATTTCCCCAAACGCATTTTTTCCCATCGCGATTGGCAAGTGATGGTTCGCCGCTAAAAACTTTTTAGAAGACAGAACTTCATCCAAATAAATAATTTCACGAGGATTGCGTGGAACTTCAACACCGATGGTTGTTCTTCCTGGCATCGGGTGAACCATACGAATTGGCACACCACTGAGGGCCAAACTCAAGTCCTCATGCATTCCTGTAACCTTGGAGACTTTAACTCCGGCCCCCAATTCCAATTCAAAAGTATCAACCACAGGGCCTTTGAGTACATTAATTACTCTGGCATTAATTCCAAATTCAGTGAGCTTCTTTTCTAGGCAAGTAATAATATCCTGAAAATAATCGTCATCGGGCTTAGCAGTAGGCTGTACTTTATTACTCACTAAGCAATTAATCAAATCTTTGCTTTTAATCGCTCCGGAAGAAGGCTTTTTGGATAGCTTGCGCATGGCGGGCGCAGGCTGCTCTACCAGAACTTCTGGCTCAGGATCAGTCTCAAGCTCGTTAGTAGGAACAGCTGAAATCGCCTCTTGTGCAATGCGATTTTTTTCCTCAACAACCTTATTCACGACAGACTTGAGATCATCATCTTCATCTATTTTATTTTCAACAATTTCTTCCTCTTCAATATAAGAAGACGTAGAAGACGTATGAGTCTGTCCCTGCCAACTTTTTTGCTTGCCCTTTAAAAAAGACTCCATTTTTGAACGAAGCCAAGTCTTAAAATTCCATCCCGAAAAATTCCAATTGATATGAAAATAACTTTTCTTAAATAGTTTTTTGACTGATGAAATGCTCAAAAATAAACGAGCAACAGACCAAATGCACTGGCGACAAAAGGGAACAAAATTTTCACGCGTAATGAGCCAAATAATCGCAAAAAACGATAGAGGAAGAGCACACCAAAAAATCCAATCCCGCAAAGAGCTAAGGACATAAAGGAATGCCCCGCCAATTAAAGAAGGAATAAAAAGATATGATAGAGAAACAAAAAAAGCTAACCCAAGTAGGTTAAAAAGGTGATCAATCCAAAAAGAGCGGCGAGCAAAAATAAGAACGTACAAAGGAACAAAGCTCAAAAAAAGCAAAAGCACCCATGATCCGACATAATAACCGATAAGGGCGACTAATGACGAAAGACCATAAGTAAACCAATTCAAAGAATCAGAATCGGAAGAAATAGAAAACATATTATCAGGCAATTCACCTTGATAGGCAAAAAAGAACAAAGCTCCAAGGCTCAAAGCAAACAATATCCATAACTGAATTTTAAAAAGACGTATACGCATATAGAAATTTTAGCGTTAAGTGATCGAAATTGCCAATTTTATGTTTGAGCAATAAAAAGGGGGCCAAAGCCCCCTTAAATATTAGGATTGAATTTCTTGTTTTTTATTCAAGTAATGAACAACTCTATCGTAAATGAACATTGCGATAATAGAAGCTAACCCAATACCTGCAATAGTGTACCAAAGTTTCTCAGGATGATAATGCTGAAAAAGAATATCGCGCGCTTCGAGTGCCGTCATATTCAATTTCTGACTAAGCACATCCATAACCTCTGAGCGCTGTAATGCCTCGACTTGCTCTTTGGCCATATTTAATTTGGTAAGAAGATAATCTTTTGCCAAATTAATCTTATCACCACCAACTTCATAGCGATTTCCCGCGATCTTAGAACCAACCATCCAGCCAATGGCCACCGGAATATTAACATATCCCATGTAGAGCCCTTCCTGTCCTTTAGGAGCAAGACTTGCAAGATATTCCATTTTTTTAGGACTGGAGAGCATTTCTCCCACCGAAAAAATAAAAATACCGCCAATACAAACAAGACCGACAGTTGCAGATCCCGCAACCAATGAACCAAGAGTGGCAACGCCCATCCCAATAAGAATGGAAGTCATTGGCCGAACAAAGGAAGTCAAATAGCCAAAAAAGACCATAGTAAAAACAATCAAACCAGGATTTAAGTTAATCATCCATTCAGGATTTACTTGTCCACCAGAATTGGCAAAGCTGATTAATTTTTGACTAGTCTGTGCGACTTCGCCATAAATCATAGGCATAGATGCAAAAAATGCAAGTATCCCCATGGAGATAGCAATCGCATAAGCTTTTACTTTCATCTTTTTGCAGACAAACATTGTAATCAAAGAAGCCAAAAGCCCAAGCCCCAAAGCGAGACCTGTGGGAGTGAAATACTGAAAAATAAAATAGAAAGAGATTAAAGAAGAGATCGAAGTAAAAACATAAACCGGTGTTTCGACATTTTCAATTTGCTTGCGATCAGGTCGGAAGCCTAAAAAGTTTAAAAGAAAAACTAAACCACCAGCAATTAAAGCGACAAGAAATGTAACAAGTGCCGGAATCCCAGGAACAGAAAAGCTATTGCCCACAAAACGGATGATATCAGAAGAATCAACCCAATCATCAATCACATTAGGCAAAAGATCGAAGACTTGATTGAACATCAACCAAAAACCAGAGAAGACAATACAGAAAAAGAAAACACGTGGTCTAAAAATGCCTTTAACCGCGTTAACTAAAACCATAAGAGGACTAGCCAATTTAGAAGGATCTTTGCGATGCTCGGCAGAAGGGTCGTCAAAGAAAGGAAGCCAGACAAAATTGACTGCCGTAAAAACGGCCGATGCAATAAAAACGTACTTCCAAGCAACTAAGCGCAAAACTCCTGCCACGACAGGCCCCAAGAAACCACCAATATTTACAATTTGGTAAAAGACTCCCCAGCCAACAGAAGCATTGTTTCCACTTTTAAGACTTGATGCAATTGTGCCTTGCACTCCAGGTTTAAAAATAGCTGTTCCAGTTGCCACCAACATACAGGAAATAAACAAACTCCAAAATGACAAACTAAAGGCCATCATGGTGTAACCTATTATGTTCACCGTAAAGGCAAGCGCTAAAGTTTTTTTATAGCCATAGCGATCAGCATAGCCACCTGTGATCATCGGAAGAATCGACTGAAAACCGGCCCACCACAAAAAGATCGTTCCCTTCTCCATGTGATTGAGCTGAGGTCCCCCCATCTCTTTGGGCAGCACAAGATAAAGGGCAATGACAGCACGCACACCATAATAAGCAAGGCGTTCAAACATCTCAATGCCGTTCATAATCCAAAAACGATCATCAAGAGACAAAATCTGAGACAGGAAACCTGTTTTTTTGGTCATTCTTCTTCCTTCGTTAAAAGTTGTTATGAGCCTCGACGATTTTCATGGAAATCTCACGAGCAGGCAAAGTTCTCAATTGTTCCATTGGAATGCGATCAGTAAATAATTCAGGCAATTTTTCAATTCTTTCTGCCAGAACAATATTCTTATTTGCTTCAACTTCGTTCACTTTAAGCACTGGCGTAAAGTGGGGTGCCGTAGCAAGAACTTCAGGGTGATTGTTAATCATCCAATGAATTTCAGTCACAATTTCTGCAAAACGATCAAGCTCTGCCTTCGTATAACTTTCAGTAGGCTCAATCATCAAACCATAAACTTCAGGGAATGCTACCGTTGGAGCATGAAAACCATAATCTAAGAAAAGCTTTCCAATGCGCACAATGGCCGCATTTTTAGCAACACCAGCGGCTTCAATTTTATCGAATGTCTCTTGAGAGATGGTTAAAATAAACTCGTGCATACGATTCACCCCTTCCGCACCAAAAGGTAGAGTCGGATAAACGGCTGCAAGTTTTTTATGAAGATATTTGGCAGATAAAACGGCAATAGCACTCATGCGACGAACACCTTCTCCACCAAGAGCACGCAAGTAAGTATAGGCCCTAATTTTATGAGCAAAATTTCCAAAATGACGATGAATAGATCCAATACTTTGAGGAGCTGTTTTCAAAGAATAACGTTCCCCTTCTTTTACGACAGTTACGCCAGGAAGAAAGTCGATAAGTTTTTCACTAACGGCAACAAATCCATCACCAGGACCTCCACCGCCATGAGAAATTGACCAGGTTTTATGTAGGTTATTGTGAACTGCATCCACTCCCATTTTCCCAAGATCAAGCCAACCAGCAATTGCATTCATGTTGGCACCATCCATATAAACGAGGCCTCCAACAGAATGAATCAAATCGCTCAATTCTTTGAAGTTGACTTCGAAAATCCCCGACGTATTGGGGTTAGTGACCATCATTCCTGCAATACGTGTTCCATACTCCTCAATCAATCCTTTGAATTGATTGACATCAATGCGGCCACACTCATCGGCATCAATAAGAACAATACCCACTTTCTTTCCATCAACAACTTTGGTATCAAAACCGGCCGTCGCAGCAGTCGCTGGATTCGTGCCATGCGCAGAATGAGGAATAAGAATAACATTACGAGATTCTGCCTCACCACGTGCTTCATGATATGCTCTAAAAAGCTTAATCCCAACAATTTCCCCTTGAGCACCGGCCAAAGGCTGAGTTGTAATACCAGGCAAGCCACAAATTTTCTTAAACATCTCTTGTGTCTGGTAAAGAATTTCCAGAGAGCCTTGCAAATCATCTAAAGACGCTTCGGGATGAACATTTGTAAATCCAGGAAGTGATGCTGCCCAATCATTGATATAAGGATTGTACTTCATGGTACAAGAACCAAGTGGATAAATCGCTTCATCAGGGCTGACATTAAGATTAGAAAGCTTTTGGTAAAAAGACTTCAATTCCTCTTTCGAAAAATTAGGCAAGCCGACTGCATCTTTTCGTAAAAGATGAGATTCTATTTCAGGAAGAGAAACAGCTCGATCTTCCCAGTGAAGCTGAGTCTTCAAAAATGCAACCAACTCATCAATTGATTCTCGATCGTGGATATCAGAAAAAGAAAGTAATAAAAGATTGTCATTATAGCTGCCCAAACGTTTTGCCACACGAACGCCTAATTGAATTCCATTTTTAGCCGCTTGCTCGTGAAGTTCCTTTGCAGTCATGCCATGCACTTCAATGACAAACTCATTGAAAAAAGAATGATTGGCAAAACGCAGCGAAAGCTCTTTAAATTGCAACAGATTTTTCAACGCATAGAGCGCATTTTCACGGGCCGTTTGAACTGCAGCCGTCATACCTTTTTCGCCACGCCAAAGCACACCTGCGCCGGCCAATGTCGCAATGAAGGACTGATTAGAACAAATATTTGAAGTCGCTTTTTCACGGCGAATATGTTGTTCACGAGTAGAAAGAACCATTGCCTTACAGGGTGCACCCTTTTCATCACAAGCTTTTCCAATAAAGCGTCCTGCAGTAGATCGAATGGCATTTTTATTTTTAGCATTATAGCGAATACCAAAAATACCCAAACCAGGCCCCCCCATATTCGGAGCTAAAGCTAAATGCTGCCCTTCCCCAACAAACATGTCTGCGCCCTCTTGCCCCCAAACACTTGGAGGTTTTAATCCTCCAGTACTCAAAAGAATTGGATCAATAATACCAATCGATTGAACTTTATACTGACGGCATAGATCAGTGATGGCATCAACGTCTTCCAGTAAACCAAAACAGTTCACTTGAGGGAAAGCCACTCCCGCAATTTCAGAATCATTGGCCAACAATTCTTGCAATGCCTTGAGATCAGATATTCCATTTTCACGATCGAAGGGAATAAGAGAGACGTGCATTTGAGTATGCTTTGCCATAGTGCACATAACCTCAAGGTCCCCTGGATAGATCGCTTCACTGATCAATATTTTATGGGCCTTACGAGCTAAACGAAGAGCACAATTACAGGCTTCAAAAATGGCAGTCGAGCGATCATAAAGAGAAGCATTAACCGCTTCAAAACCAGTCAACATAGATAAAGTTGAAGAATAAATCCACAAACTTTCCAAAGTTCCTTGAGAGCGCTCTGGTTGATAGGGAGTATAAGCGGTAGTTAGTCCACGCAGTCCAGAGAGATAAGCAGTGGAAGCAGGCTCTTTATATTGCTGCAAACCATCTCCGATAAAAGAAAGTTTGCGATTATTTTTTTGCGAAATACGATATAGATCTTTCTGTAAATCCCCATACGATAGCTCAGGCAGCATATCTGGGGCATGCTTCATTTTAATGTCGTTCGGAAGATCTGTATAAAGCTCTTCTAAATTTTTTACTCCAACTTCTTTCATCATTTCGGCAATATCTTGATCAGAAGCCGCAATGTAATGACGACATAATTCACGGGGAAAAGACTGGGGCTCATACCCTAATTCTGGAACCTTGCTGTAATCGACAGTGCTCATAGAAACCTCTTTAACTAAGCAATAATTAGATAAAATAAAACTGTCTCAACTTAGCACATGCGCCAAGAGAATGTACACAAAGACGCACCGCGCTAAACAAAAAAAAGAAAGCTATTTACAACTCAAAATCTCTGTCAGAAACTCCGTCCATGAATATAGATATCCTTAGCTCATTATTCTTTAAAATCCTTCCTCTTTATAGCTTTATTGTCCTAGGGGTTATTGCTGGAAAAGTGCTACACGCCCAAAGAGAAACTCTTGCAAGGATTCTCATCTATATCGTTGCTCCTGTGGTGGTTTTTTATGGCATGATCACCCGCCCCTTTGCCCTACAATTACTAAGTCTTCCTGTACTTTTTTACTGCTGCTCAACCTTGCTCGCCTTAACTGCTTTGCATTGGGGAAAAAGACATTACAAGGATGCAACGCCTAACCTTTTAGCCTTTACTGCAGCCTCAGGCAATACTGGTTATTTTGGACTTCCCGTTGCAATTTCTTTTTTAGGCGAAAGCGCTATGCCCGTAGCGGTCATGGGAATTATTTCCACAATTTTTTTTGAATGTACCCTCGGATTTTATCTTACCGCGCGTGGAAATTATTCCACCCAAGAGAGCATAAAAAAATTATTGCGCATCCCGACTGTTTACACATTTTTCTTGGGTCTATTGGCCAAAAATCTAGGCTACACTCCCTCTTTGGATATTTCACAATTTTTCTCTTTTTTTACTCATTCCTATACCCTCTTAGGTATGATGATTATTGGTATTGCCCTATCAAAGGTTAGAAAAGATCACCTTGACCTGCGTTTTATTCTTTCTTCTCTCATTGCCCGCTTTTTGATCTGGCCAATTGTATTGGGAGCCTTTGTATTGCTTGATCACTACTGTTTACATCTTTTTGATAAACTGACCCATGCAGGCATCATTTTAATCTCGCTACTCCCAATTGCGGCCAATACGGTTGTATTTGCAACCGAACTGAAAGTCATGCCAGAGAAAGCTGCAACAGCAGTATTCATCTCAACCAGTTTAGGTATTTTTATTGTTCCTTTTGCTCCTCTTTTGGCCCAACTGATCAATAACCTATGAACATAACGGAAATAAGAAAGCTCATAGAGTGGTCACAAAATAATTATCACAATCTTCCTTGGCGCCAAAAAAGAAGTCCCTATCACACCCTTGTTTCAGAAATCATGCTTCAGCAAACAACTGTTCCCACGGTACTAAAAAAGTTTCTGAGTTTTATCAAAGTTTTTCCGACCATCAAAAAATTGGCAAATGCCCAAGAAGAAGAGGTATTACAAGAGTGGATTGGACTCGGATACTACAATCGTGCTCGCAACCTCCACCAGACAGCTCAAATAATTCTTCAAGAATATCAAGGGAGAATCCCTAAAGATCCTTTCATTTTACAAAAATTACCAGGCATTGGTCCTTATACTGCTCAAGCGATTAGCTCTCTTGCCTATGATGAAAATTATCTCGCCCTCGATGGCAATCTCGAACGAGTATTCAGTCGCTATTACGGCATTGAAATTATCAAGGGCCCAAAACTTAAGCAAGCAATAGAAAAAAAGTTTGAAACGCCAGCGGGTACCATCCACTACGGAGCTTTTAATGAAGCCCTCATGGATTTAGGAAGGGAGATTTGCAAAAGTCAAAACCCCAGTTGCGCGAAGTGTTTTTTCCAAAAAACATGCCTTGCCTATAAGCAAAAGCGCCCTACCTTTTTTCCAGTACGCTCCGAAAAAGAAAGTCTGCAAGAAAGTCTCAAACTCCTGCGTCTGCTAGTTTTCA
Organism: Bacteriovoracaceae bacterium; assembly: GCA_003245675.1. Taxonomy (GTDB): domain Bacteria; phylum Bdellovibrionota; class Bacteriovoracia; order Bacteriovoracales; family Bacteriovoracaceae; genus SZUA-425. The sequence goes on from QKCN01000013.1 coordinate 15,873, forward strand.
AAAATGATGGCCAAATTTTACTATTGGGAAAAAGAAAAGAAAAAAAGGAATGGCTACATAGCCAAGTGGAAGTTCCCACTTTCATTATCCAAAGTAGTGATACCAAACTCAAGCAGTATCCTTTTTGGCCCAATCAAAAAATCAAATTATCTTCTCCCATAACAACGTTCATCACCAAATATCGAATAGAGAACTACTGCCTATTGTGGAGCTGGGAAGACTTTAAACAGGTAGTTAAAGACCATCAAAAATATCAGTTTTTTCCACTGTTCCAAGAAGAACTCTGGTCTTCAACCACTAATAAATTCCTCAAAAAACACACGAGTTTCACCAAAGTTTCCATTGTGGCCCTCCGCCAAGGAAATAAAATTCTTTTCCAAAGGCGAGCAGCTCACGAAAGCTTTGCCGGGCTCTGGGAGCTCCCTGGGGGAAAAGTAAAGCTTGGTGAAACCCCCAAGCAAGCCGCAATAAGAGAATACCAAGAAGAAACAGGGCTACAGCTATCTGCACGCCAACTGAGCTTTATTCGTCGCTTTGAATACATCTACCAAAATAGAATTGTAGAGCTTAATCTTTTCATCGGACAGTGGAATAAAAAAATCCCCCAACATATGACCTGGCTTGATCTCAATGAATCAAAGTGGCAAAAAGAAACTCTCCCTGCTAATATGCAAATCATACATGCATTAAAGGAAAATCATGGAGAATGTTAGTATCCCTTTCGCCGGAGATTCACTGCCCCCTGAGGTCGAAAAATATTTTGATCAAAATGGACTTTGGCTAAGGAATAAAGTCGCAGAAGATCAGCTCTACTTTTGCTGGGAAGAAGGGCGACTTAAGCTCAAACAGGAGAATTTGCCTCCACTGGAAATTAATTTGCAATCACAGTGGAATCATCATCAAGAAATTTATCGACACAGCCCAAGACGAAATGAACCTTTCTATAAGGCCCTTAAAAATCCAGCGCAATTTCATGTTTTTGATGCAACTTGTGGTTTGATGAAGGATAGCTTATTGATGCTATTTTGGGGAGCTAAGGTCACTGCCTGCGAACGCTCTCCTTATCTGGCAGCACTCATTTTAGATAGCCTGCGCTTTCACCAAGAACTGGCAAACTCCTGGAATAATCGCTTTGAATTTAAGCTCATCGATGCCAAAGATGAGCTACTATCACCACAGAACGTTGACATCATCTACCTTGATCCCATGTTCGAAGAACACTCGGAGAAAGCTCTGCCCAGCAAAAATATGCAATATGCTCGTTCTCTTTTGGGCCATCCCGATCTAAAAGATAGCTTAAACTTACTCGAGCTAGCGAGAAAGCAGAACTGTCAGCGCGTCCTTGTGAAGCGCACACGCAAAGCTGCACCATTAAAAGAAAATCCCGACTTCTCTTACTCGGGAAAAAACGCTCGCTACGATTGCTATCTACCCCTAAAAAATCTGGATTCTTTATAGAAAAAACAGATTTTTAGAGGTATTATGGCCCTGCCGTAAAAAATAAAATAAATTGAGGACGAGAATGAAAAAGTACAATATTTATGGCATTGGAAATGCATTAGTTGATCTTGAAACTGAAGTCTCCAATAGTTTTCTAGAAGAGATGAAAATTCATAAAGGTTTGATGTGCCTAGTTGATGAAAAAAGGCAAAATGAACTACTCAATGCACTTCAAAATAAAATGCTAAAAAAAACGTGTGGGGGCTCTGCAGCTAATACTGTTATCGCAGCTGCTCAATTAGGTGCAGAAAATTTCTATTCCTGCAAAGTGGCCAACGATGAATTTGGGCTTTTTTATAAAGAAGATCTTCTCAAAAATGGAGTTGATTGCAATCGCTCTGAATTTACTCAGACAGGAACAACGGGAAAATGTCTTGTCCTAGTCACTCCCGATGCCGAAAGAACCATGAATACCTTTCTGGGAATCACGGCATCTTTCTCTGAAAAAGAAATTAATGAGGAAGCACTCAAAGACTCCGAATTTATCTATATTGAAGGTTATCTCGTTCCTTCTGATTCAGCAGTTCATGCGGCCATTAAAGCAAGAAAAATTGCTCGTGAAAATGGAGTCAAAGTCGCCCTAACTCTTTCCGATTCTAATATGGTCAACTTTTTCCGTGACCGTTTACAAAATATTATTGCAGATAAAGTAGATATGCTTTTTTGCAATGAAAGAGAAGCCAATGATTGGTGCCAATGCTCAAGCATTGAGGAAAGTAAAATAAAAATGAAAGACTATGCCCATAGTTTTGCCATCACACTTGGCCCCAAGGGAGCAATTGTCTATGACGGAAAACAATTCTTTGATATCCCTGCTCCAAAGGTAAATCCTGTAGATAGCAACGGCGCTGGAGATATGTTTGCTGGCACATTTCTCTACGGCATCACTCACGGTATGAGCTATTATGATTCCGGAGTATTGGCCAACAGAGCTGCTTCTCAAGTCGTCTGCCAAATTGGTGCCCGCCTTTCAACTCAGTCCCTTAAAAACATCCGCGATGAAATCATCGCGCAAAGGATCTAAAATATGTCAGTTAAAAAACTTACTCTTAAGAAAATTTTTACTCAAGAACCTGTTGGCGAAATAGTTCTCGCCCAAGGCTGGATTCGATCTGTTCGCAATTCTAAGGAATTCTCTTTTGTGGTGATCAATGATGGAACAACTCAAAATAACCTACAAGTTATTGTTAACAATAATCTAGAAAACTATGAAGATATTTCCAAACTTTTAACCGGAGCCTGTGTTGGAATCACTGGGAAACTTGTCGCCTCTCAAGGCAAAGGCCAATCTGTTGAATTGCATGCAGAAAAAGCGGTTATTTACGGTGGTGTTCCCGAAGACTATCCGCTACAAAAGAAAGGTACGACGCTGGAATTTTTAAGAGACATTCCTCATCTACGTCCACGCACCAATACTTTTGGTGCCGTTTTTAGAATACGCCATCAATTAGCTCAGGCAACTCATCGTTTCTTCTCTGGTGAAGGCTACTATTATCTCAACTCACCTCTTATCACTGCCAATGACGGAGAAGGGGCTGGAGAAATGTTTAATGTAACGACGCTTAATATTTCTAAGCCAGATCTACTTCCTAAAACGAAAGAAGGGAAAACTGATTTTGCAAAAGACTTTTTTGGAGCTCCTGTCAATTTAACAGTAACGGGACAACTCGAAGGAGAAGCCTTTGCCATGGCCCTAGGTGGAATCTATACTTTTGGACCAACTTTCCGTGCTGAAAATTCTAATACCCCACGCCACCTCTCTGAATTTTGGATGGTAGAACCCGAAGTTGCCTTTTTCGATCTAGAAGATACGGCCGATCTCGCCACTCGCTATCTTAAACATATGATCGGAGAAGTGCTCAATAACTGCCGCGATGATTTAGAGTTTTTGCAAAAGTTTTATAAAAAAGATCTCATTGAAACACTTGAGCACGTCCACCAAGCTGAATTCAAAAGAATTACTTACACTGAAGCAATTGATATTCTCCAAAAAGCAAAAGAGGCTGGAGAACAATTCCAATTCCCATGTGATTGGGGATCAGATCTTCAAACTGAGCACGAAAGATTTCTCACCGAGAAACATTTTAATCTCCCTGTTATCGTTACCGACTACCCCAAATCATTTAAAGCTTTCTACATGAAACAAAATGCTGATGGGAAAACAGTACGCGCCATGGACATTCTTGTTCCCGGTGTTGGCGAGATCATTGGTGGCTCTCAAAGAGAAGATGACTATCAAAAACTCATCAGTGCTATGAAAGAGAAGAATATTCCAGAAGAGGGATTAGAGTGGTATCTCAACCTTCGTCGCTTTGGTTCAGCTCCTCACTCAGGCTTTGGACTAGGCTTTGAAAGAGCAGTTATGTACATGACAGGCATGACAAACATCCGCGACGTCATCCCCTTCCCCCGCACCCCTAATAATTGTAAATAAGAAAGGAAAAGCCTAAATGGCTTTTCCACTATCTTAATTAGTAAGGACTTAAGAAAGGAAAAGCCTAAATGGCTTTTCCACTATCTTAATTAGTAAGGACTTAAGAAAGGAAAAGCCTAAATGGCTTTTCCACTATCTTAATTAGTAAGAACTTAAGAAAGGAAAAGCCTAAATGGCTTTTTTTTTTAGATACAATGTAACAAATATTTTCTATTTTGCTTTTAAGCGCGACTTGTAAAAGAGTCGTGCAACTCCACCAAGCCCCAAGAAAGACAAGAACCAAAGACCATAGTTAAGCAAGAAATAGCCCACATAAGCGGCACTGCGAATGCAAAAAGACCAGAAAGGACTGTAGTAAATATCCATAGCATAGCGAGGTGCTTCAGCATAATAAAAGCTAATAAAGGCGCGTCCCCAAGCAAACTTTTTCAAAAAATGATCGCGCACATAGCGAAAATAATCTAAGACGTAGTGATCAGTCTTAAATCCCGCAGACAAAAAGAAACAAGATTTTTCATCGAGAAAAGCTTCAATGGCCAAAGGTTTACCAGCCAGTGAAGGCGATACTCTGGTAGAAAAGTAATACTTATTCACGGCCGCCACACCAATGTTATAAGAATGCCCATTAGTGAGCCCCATCACATCAAAAGTTCCCGCTAGAGTACTTTCATCTTCGAAAAACTTTAAAACAAAATCATCAACTCCTGCATCATAAGCCTCTTGCAAAGTAAGGGAACTCGCGACAGGAGCAGCATAAGAGACGGCAATATTCATTAATACACCATCCCCAAATAAAGATTCATTATTTTCACCATCAAAAGTTGCATGAAGACGCTCATCTCCGCGCGTCAGATCATCTAGCTCTGTGGCATAAGTGGAAATGAGACTGCTCAATTTCAGCTCAAAGTATTGTCCCTTACCACTAATGGTATCATTAGAAGGAGTTACCTCTGTTGCAATTCCATAGTCTTCACTAGATAGTCCAAAAATATACAAATCTAAATCTTTTTCAATTCCTGAGGCGACACCAAATGAATCAGTACTATTGCATTGACGTCCACTGGAACAAAAAACTCCTAAGTGCAACCAAAGAACTCTTTCTTGATGAGAAGACATACTCAAATGATCTTCTCCCGAAGAAGTCCCGGCGATACAAGCGGCAAAAGTTGAAAAGATGCCACCACTCACTTTATAAAGTGCTTCCTCTGCCATTTTTCCCGCAATATACACATAGCGAGTAAAATCCGTGGTATTTTTTATATAAATTCCCACACAAGGGTTATCGCTAAACATTCCATCGCTGAGCCCGCTGCTTATGATAGGAAGCTGGATGGGCGGCAAAGTCTCTCCTCCTAAAACGGAGTAGGCTGAAGTACTATTCGCTTCATCTGTTGCCAACTCAGTAATATCAAAAGGAAGATAGATTAGATGGGGATCAGAAGTGCCGTTACTAGAAGACTCTTTTACATAAACACTGCGCGAAGGATTTAAACTAGTACTCCCCCAATAGGCTTTATAATCCTCTTGCAGCTCAATATCGGCCGCCTGAGCAGTTATCAGGGTAAAGAATAGAGTTAAAAATCCGAGCAAAATTCTCATACTTAATTTTCGCAGAACATTAAAGGGCCCGTCAAGTTCTATATGATGTTAATTGACTTTGCCTAAACTTAATCTAGAATGGCGGCACTAACAAAAGGAAAATAATGGAAAATATAAGTGTTAAAATAGGTCAGAGCGTGGCCATCCTCATCGACGGAAATAATATTGAAATTAGCATTCATCAAGCGCTAGGCTTAGACAATGCCATGCTCAACTTTGACCACATTATCCCCGATCTTTTGGATAATCGCGCCCTCAATCGCCTTATCTACTTTCGCGAAGGAAAAAGTATCTCTTCCAAGTTGGCCGAGCGGCTCCATGGCAATTACCATGGCTCAGTTGTTCCCTGTCATAAATCGGCAGATATTCCTTTATCTATTAAAGCAACCCAACTAGCTGATAAAGTTGACACCATCATCATCATGTCAGGAGATTCTGACTACATTGAATTAGTTCGCCACCTCAAGGCCATGGGAGTGAGAGTGGAAATCGCGGCAGTCAAAGACACGACCGCTGGAATTCTCATTGAAGAAGCAGATTATTTTCATCCCATCACAAAAGACGACTGTTTCACCTTTACGGCCCCTAAAATGAGACGCAAACCGAATCGCAATAGACATTAGAATTAAAGGGTATGTTTTAAATATTCCTGACGAATTTCAAAAAGAAGATCAGGTGATTTAGATTTGGCCAAAAGACACCAATGAGAAAAGCGACGCATCTCGACTAACAAATCCTCAGCTTGCCAAAGTCGAGAATTTCTCAAAATTTCCTGGTCGTATTTGCTAGGGCGCTGCTTATTTTGCACATAAGAAGGATCGAGTAATTTCGCCAGGTGACTTTGCAAGAAGAAAAACAGCTTAATGTAATCTTCTGTCTCCAAATGGGTTTCCAGCAACTTTTCATAAAATATTTTAAATTTTTTAGCAGAAAGTAAAGATGCCTGCCCAAATTGATCGACCCTCACCACAGGAACCAAAGGCCTAATATCCTCTAATCTCAATTCCACATGATCTACAAAATTGAGCTTGAGAAGATTAATTACCGAGACCAAAGAAGCACAGGTATTTTCGACGGCCGAAAGCAAAAAAGTTTTCGCGTCATAATTAAGTCGCAATTGATGGAAATCCAATAAAAAATCAAGAAACTTATTTATATGCCAAAAAGGAGGTTCTTGGATCTCTACGTGATCTCCCTCTTTTTGAACAAGCTTTTCGTAGAAAGAATTTTTTTTGCCAAAAAACAAAATAAAATAACGTTCTGAGAGATCAATATCCCTCTCTAAAAGAAATGCCTGCGCCGCTGCGGGGATTTCTTCTGCTTGCTGAACAAGATAAGAACCACTATTTCCAAAAAATCCTAAAGTGCATAAATTATCTTCAAGCCAGTCAACGGTTAACTCTTTTCCCAGAAGGACTGGCAATTGAGAATTTTCAAAAACTTCTTTGGGAAAGCAATCTTTGACAAACATAAGCGCATAGGGATCAAAGGCACAAAAAGAATAAAGCCCATTTTTGGTCTTCATTATTCCTTCAGGTCTTGCTCCAAAGAAATCCCAAATCTGCCACTTAGAATGCATATAACACCATTGTTTTGAAATTAGAGGAAGCCTGAATGGCCAAAGTATCAATTTCTTTTTCCAGATTCCCCGCAGATTGCGTATCGTTTACCGCACTCCCTGCACGATCTAAATTGCTCAAATAATAAGCCCCCTTTAAATTCATTTTTTCATTTAAAATAATTCGCGGCATCCCCTTTAAGTAGGGAGCAATATCGGAACTAAAAATATCGAGCTCTTCTTTGCGTGGTTTTTTGATCAGCACTAAACTTAATTCCAAATTGACATAGTTGCGTTCAGGAATAAAGAAGTCTCGACGCCCCTTCATATTCTGAGGGGTTACATCTCCCGTGAATCGATTTGAGCGTACAGTAAGAGTTTCATTTAAATGACGAGGCGAACGAACAATTCCCAATAATACGGCATCCGCTTCTTTGTTTAGACCAGAATAAATTTTCAAACCGGAAAAAGAATTCAAAAGCCCAACAATCCTTTTGGTAAAAGGAGCTGAAACATTTGGTAGATTTGTTTTATTTTGAAAGACTGGAATGGCAAGAGAATGGATATTATAACGCGCAAGAGGATTTTCATCTCGTTTAACTCTATAACCAGAGCAAGAACTCAAAAAAGAAAACAATAAAACAATATAAAGAAGCTTTTGCATTATAATCTCAACAGTCGCTGCCTAAAGGGCCGTTTTTAAAACTTTTATAACCTTTTCCAATTTTTTAGGATCGTAAAGATCCCCTTTATCCTCTTCTAATCGCGCAATTGCATAGCGCTGTCTTGCCTCAAGATCCCCCTGATTGCACTCAACCACAAAACGATCAAAATCATTCGCGATACTGACAATCTTGGTTAAATCGTAAATACGACTTCCCTTCAATCCTTTAGGGTAGCCTTCTCCATTATTTTGCTCATGATGCTGTGAAACCATCAAGCAAACTTCTTCCGGGATACTCGTTTTCAATTTTAAAGCTTGCGCTCCAATTTGAGGGTGCTTGCGCAAAACATTGGCAATAAAATCCAAAGGCTTGCCCTCTAATTGTTTAGGGTCAATCAGCGTCTTTCCAAAATCGTGAAACAAAGCACCGAGATAAATATTTTCCAAAATAATTTGATGAGTATAACCCAAATGGTAGGCTAAATAGATTGATAATGTTGCCACATTGTTTGCATGATCAGCCAGTGAGCGACTATGGGAATTCATCAGTTTAATTCCCTTTTGCACCATACTCGAATCATTCATCTTCTCAACAAAATCGCGTGTTTTCTGCTGCAACTCAAGACAGGATTCATCCGTCAATTCAGAAGAAGAGAAAACACGTTGAGTCTCTTCTTTAAGGGCCATTTTAGCCTCAACAACTTCAGTTGCATCTTCTCCAACTCTTTCGATAATTTCTCTTTTCTCACGAGTCGTAAAATCGTCAAACCAAGAATCAAAACGATCGACGTGGCGAAGCTCAACAAATAAGTGCTGAATTTTTTTACAAATAAAATCATCATACTTTGCTGTTGGAATCTCCTCGCCTTCATTTTTGTATTTTATAAAATGGCCGGAAACAAAAATATAAATTGGACCAGGAAGATTTTCCTCAGCAATGATTCGCTCTAGTTCCACTGATGCATATCTAGGCACGCTTTCTCCATTGTCAAACGGTGATTATCAATATTAAATGAGGGAAGATTCGCGGTCAAATGTTTACACAACTTTAGTTAAATCAAGATATTTATGAAAAAACAGAGATTTAAGTTCTTAGGTGACATATTAAATAAAAAAAATGGAAATACAGGCTTTGTTTCAACGACCTCAAAATCCAATTTTAACGCAGATGCTTTTGATTTTTTTTCCCTACTCAATCACTGGGAAGAAGTTGTTGGAACAAGCTTGGCCCAAAATGCTCGCCCCCTACGCATTCAGCACCAAACATTGATCATCATCACCCGCCACTCTGCCTATGCCCAACAACTCTCCCTACTAGAGGATGCCGTCAAAAAGAAGATATTCACCCATTACCCTATTTTGCGTTCTCATATTCAAAAACTGAGATTTCAAAATAGTGAAACTTTTTTCAAAAAATGGGATCAAGAAAAAGACCGCGATCAAAAAATAAAAGAACAAAATCTCACCAAACGTCATCAATACGACCCAAACTTCCAAAAGAAGAAAGAAAGCGCCGAACGTTTTTTTCAGGATGTGCAAGACCCTGAACTCAAAGAAATTTTAGTATCACTCAAGCTTCAACAAGACGATTAATTAGGAACGGGCAAGAGCTTACGAAATTGAGGGTCAATCCCCTCTTGAGAATGGCGACAAGCACGAATAAGTTCTGGATTATTCTTTTTGATTTCCTCCATTTCTTTTCCAACCTGCTCCATATGTTTGATTTGTGCTTCCATCTTTTCAATATTCTTTTCATCCCATTCTCCCAACTGAGAGGATAAAGATTGGTTGAGCACCTGCATACGCGCAAAAGCCTTAAGCGATTTTTGCGATAAAGAACAGATTGAAGTTCCACTCATTGAGTTCAGCATAGAAAAATGACATTTATCACTCTTCATTCCCTCAACTTCATAGCTCAACAAAACTTTGGCGGTAAGATCGGGAAATGCTTTCTTATAGCGATCCGAAATATCTTCATGACATTTAAAAACAGCACAGCTCTCCAACTTCTGAACAAATTGTTCACAGCTTTCACTCTGTGCATACAAATTCAATGACAAAAACATTAAAACGACATATCTCATCTAACACCTCACTATCTCAATGATGCATTCCTGATCCCTCTTTGCCAAGCAAGAAGCAATAAATACAGAGGATTCAAAAAACGGGTTCCACAATTCAAGCCCTGAAGTCTTCCAAACAAAGTAAGAGCGGCCTTTAGAAACTAAATACATCTCTAAAAATATATACAGATCGTCGATCAATCCCTCTTCCATAAAACGGCACTTATTTCTTTTTCCATCGGGACTAAGACGTCCTTTACCTTTTTCAAAATAAGGAAGATTCCCCACAATTAAATCAAATTTAAGCTCACTGACATTATAATCCTGAAACTTCCCGGAAAAATAAGACGCATTCAATGGCAAATTTGAAAATTCCTCAACCTTAGCCTTATTATCTTCCCAATATTTTTTAAATTCAAAGAGCGGCTCAATGCTGTGCAGATGCCAATTGGCGGACGAAAACTTCAACCAGAGTTCCAGGCCCACAATGCCACAGCCCGCTCCAATATCTAAAATATTTCCCTTCGTCGCAGACATATTTTGCATAAAAGCAAGTTCTGCAAGCCAAACAGAATCATGGCCAAAACGAAAGAAATCAGGTTGAGAGTAATTGAAAAAGTCGCTCAATTTCCTGCTCCCGAGCACCTTTTCTCAAAAAAGAAATACTGCGCTCTAAAGGATCAAACTGAATCACTGAGGATGAATTACCAGACATTTGCACTTGAGAAGTTCCGAAAAATGCAAGTTCTTGATCATCGACATAATGAGAGTAAAAAGCGGATGCCGCTTCATAATCAATAATTGGATTTTGCCCCTTAAAATTTAAACTCGTTGTGGTAAGAACAGGGGAAAATTTTTGTGCCAGTTCTGAAAAAATCCCCTCCTGCAAACAGCGAATGCCAACCAAAGGGCCATGTTGCAGCAACCATGAACAAACGCGTTTAGAATCAATCATTTCCTTAGGTAAACACAACGTCGTTTCCAAAGAAAAGAAATCACGCAACCATTGATCACTAAAATAGTCTGGAAATTGCACATAATCTTTTAAAACATCAAGAGAAGTAAAAAGAAAAGACATGGGACGACTTTCTGTTTCGCTATACCTTTTGAGTTGCAAAATTTTTCGATTACTTGCTTCATCATCTAAGGCCGCGCCAATTCCCCACACGGTATCGGTGGGATAAATCGCGATTTTTTCTTTCATAAAAAATCTCCTAACAAACGATAGGCCCATGCTTGCTTGGGATCAATTAATAAAAGTCGGTATGTTGAAAAAAGGATATTACTTTCATCGTTCAATTGCCCTTCATAGAAAGCACGAAGCTTTGCTAGATCTTGTTCTTCGTCATGAGTTTTCCAGAACAAAAACTGGCGTGCATCGGCCGTCCAAAAGGATTCCACAACAGGGGGCGTCCACAAACTCTTATCTTCTATATTATAGCGCTCCTTCCAGTTAACGAGCGGATCTAACTGCCAAAAATAGTAGTAACTAGATTCTCTCTTTTGGGCCAAAGCAGATTGTTCAACAAAATACAAAACCTCTGAGCTATTTAAGCGCCCCCAAAGAATTGATCCAATAGCTCCAGCAAACTCCTTTTGCAAATATTGCTTACCGGAAAGCTTACGCAAAAGTTGAAGACTAAAAGGTGATTTTCCCAAATACTTCCACAAATAGGAATCATCCTGCCATAAGATATTGTCATTTAAGTGCAGCCAAAATAAACGAAAACGATCATTTTCCTCTATGCCCTCATAGAGGGACAAGAGAATATCCTTCAAAATATCTTCTCTTTCCTCCCAAATAAAATCTAAATCAAATTGAATTCCCCCTTGCCGTAAGAGCTTGGATACTCCCTCTTGGACGACAAATTCATTACCCAACTCTAGATAGAGTGAAAGATAAAAAAGAAAAAAGGGAAGAGATTCCTTATAAAAAGGTTTGAGCTCATTGATTAGCTCGATAATGCGAATATTCTTTGCCTCTTTACCTAGGCTCTCCTTCTTCGTCCAAAACTCGACAATTTTTTTCTGAAAGTCCAATTGACGGGCCCGTTTTTGTTGGAGAATCTTTTTCAGTTTCTCGTATTTAGTGCTAGCAGCATCATCGCCAGGAATATGCGAACAATCTTGGTCATCCTTTAATAAGTTATAAAACGTCGAGCCAGAGAAAATTTGAAGCTCGGAACAACTTAACTTTTGTTCTTGTTTTTCAAAAAGAAATTTAAGTCCATCAATATGCAACTGAGGACTTAAAGAAAAATTCAAATAACGCAAAGCGGGGAAGTAGAAACTTTTCTTTTTGTGATAATGCGAGGAAGCCAACTCCTGCGAAAAGCTTTGTTGAATCAAAAAAAAGGAGAAAAGAAACAAAAGGCGTCTAATCTTCACTTTCATCCAACATGGATAAGTCAATGACCTTAGTATTATCCACGGAAGAACTTTCTTGTTCGGAAAAATCAGCGAGACTGTCAGAGCTACCTAAATCAGGATAATCAAGATCTGATTCTCGCGGAAGACATTCTTCAGCATCGGTTAGGGGAATACCATCATCGCCCAGAACGGAATCCACTTCACTAATGGGGTTAAACTCTTGAGTTTCATTGCCCAAAAGAAAACGAGTCACAAGGTCTTGCTCATTCATCGCAAACCAATAACCATTGCCAGAGGAAACTTCATCATCTTCACGAATCGCTTTACTCTTGTGCAATTCGAGAATTTTATCTTTAGTTACGGGGCCTAAGATATGTCCACTTTTTGTTCTAATTAACCAATTCTTCATTCTTTCTTCCTCTTATAGTAGAAAGTAACCGACTAAACTCTTGAGATCGTCGTCATTAAAACGCAATCCCGCCCCAATAACAAAAGCTCGGTTATCGCTTTCTTTCGATACAAGATCTTCAAAAGCAAGGTGAGCATAGAATACATTCCAAAGTTGAACATCACCCATCAAGCGCAAATTCGGACCAAGATCCTCGCGATAGTCAAACAACTCCGCACTCCAACGAGTTTTGATGCGATCCATATAATAATCAAAACCAATCCCACCTGTTGATTCAATCAAGCCAATGCGAAAAGCAAAATTATGAATGCGTCGCCCAACTTGTAAGTCAAAACGGTAAGTATCTCTGTCGCGTACTATTTTTTCCTCAACCGTAGTTGTTCCATTCACTTCTGTTTCAGTCTGAGTTTTCTTATCAATGCCCAGCTCTGAAGTGACAACACCTAAACGATAAAAACGCTCTGGCGAAGGATAAATATCCAATTTCAAACCAGTCACACTAGAAGACGCTGATGAATAAGAACTCGCAATATCAAGCTCTGTGCGAATGGTATTCACTTTGTTTACCATTTTATTAACACCAGATAGCGCCTCCGAAACTTGATCAACCACTTCATCATCACGCAAAAGGCGTCCCACTGTACCTTTTCCCTTGCGCACATCGGCGATGATCGTCTTCAACTCCCCCATCGCATCTTTGGCATCATCCAAAATGGGCCCTGTTTTTCTCAACATGCCCATAAGAGATCCTTGCTGATCTCCATCTGTTTCGTACACCATATTCTGAGAAAGGTTTTTGAAATTTTCGACAATGTCTGCAATTTTTTTGTCGTTCTCTTCAAGCATACGACGAATGGTTGCCATAGTGAATTTCAAGTCCTTGGTCGTTCCGTCTACATTCTTGAGGATATTCGTTAAAGGTTTGCTTCCATCTGAAGGCTCTAGCGCTTCTTTAAAACTGCGCGCAATTGCCTTAACATCGATCATCACATCAGAGATATCCTTAGTGATGTCCTCCATTCCTCCGCCACTTTGAGCTGGCAAAAAAGTATTTTCTTCCATTACCTGATCTGTTTCACGATTAATGAAGATATCCAAATACTTATCACCTAAAAAACCAACGGATTTAATGCGAAGAATAGAGCCTTTGGTAATCTTTACTTTGTCCAAAATTTCAAAAGTAATCAGTGCTGAGTTTCCGGCCAATTCAATATTTTTGATGCGTCCAGAATTAATCCCGGCGACCTTAATTGGCGTTTTAGCAAAAATACCTGCGGCATCAGGAATGATAGTTCGATATGCAACATAATCACCAAAGCCCGACTGATTCTGAGTGACTTTCAGTGACATGACAACAATGCTTATAATGGCGGCCAGTGTTAAAAGGCCTACTTTTAGTTCCGTCAAACGCCCCCCTCTCCTAGGCTATAGTTCCATAAACCTTCTAACCAAAGGATGTTGAGATTTTTTAAATTCTTCAACAGGTAAATGTTCTACCATTTTTCCATGATCTAGGAAAGCAACATAGTCAGAAATCCTAAAGGTTGCAGCAATATCATGAGAAATGATAACGGAGGTCATTTGACGCTCCCGGCCACGCACGGCCGTTTCTAAAATCAAGTCGTTAACCATCTTCGTGGTAATGGGATCAAGTCCCGTTGTAGGCTCATCATATAAAATGATCTCGGGCTTAAGCGCCAAAGCTCTGGCCAAACCAACCCTTTTTCTCATTCCCCCAGAAAGTTCTGAAGGTAGACGGTGCAAAGTTCGCTCATGCAGACCCACTGCATCTAAAAGTTCTTTGACGCGCTCCATGTTTTGGTCATAGCTATTTTTAGTAAATTCCACTAAAGGAAAGGCAATATTTTCAAAAGTCGTTTTAGAATCAAAAAGGGCCGCATATTGAAAAAGCATACCAAATTTTTGGCGAAACTCTCTAAGTGAAAACTCACTCAATTGTGATAAATCTTTTCCCAAAACCCTCACCACACCTGAACTAGGGTGCAAAAGTCCAAGAATATGCTTTAATAAGGTCGATTTACCTGCACCAGAAAATCCTAATATGGTAGTAATTTTCCCTTTGTGAATTTTGAAATCCACTCCATCAAGCACGCGATGCTCTCCGAAGTTTTTAATCAAATGGCTAAATTCAATGGCATATTCATTTGTTTCCATAGAAGGGTCGCCTTATAAAATCAAAACCAAGAAACTGGTTAAAAAGTAATCAACAATAAGAACCATCACCATTCCCCAAACCACTGCGAGATTTGTTGCTTTACCAACGCCATCTGCCCCGCCCTTTACGGAAAAACCTTGATAGGTTCCGATAACAGCAATCAAATAGCCAAATACTGTCGCTTTAATCAGACCTTGGAAAATATCGGAGATGAACATAAAGACACCCAATTGGGAAAAATACAAATCTCCATCAATTTGCAAAACTTTGGTTCCAACAACATAGGAGCCAACACTTCCGACGAGAAGGAAAATAGTACTCAATATGGGCATCATAAAAGTTGTAGCTAAAATACGTGGAACGGCCAAATACTGATGACTGCTGATTCCCATAACTTCTAAAGCATCAACTTGTTCAGTCACTTTCATTGTTCCAATCTGGGCGGCCATCGCGGCACCACAGCGACCTGCAATAATGAGTCCGGTAAAAACGGGGCCTAACTCTTTTGCCAGCGCCAATGCCACAATAGGTCCCAAGAAGCCGTCGGCCGAAATCAAAGTAAATCCCAAATAGGTCTGATAAGTCATGACCATACCTGAAAAAGCGGCCGTTAACGCCACAATAAAAATACTTTTATTTCCAATAAAATAGAACTGTTCCCATCCGAGCTTGGTTCTAAAGGGGCGCTTAAACATCCAATACATGCACAAAAAGGCGAAATTAGAAAAACGCCCCAGTCCGCCCACCACATCTAAAATGCTGGCACCAAGTTTTTCAATTTGTGCTTTAAAATATTTCGTTAAAAAATTCATGTGGCTATTTTAGACAATAAATCCTAGGAATGCGACTGCTAATATTGGTAAAAACTTCATAAGGGATACTGTGGGCACAATTGGCCAATTCAAAAATGCGAGAATAGTCGTCATCCCAAATGCAAATTTCATCGTGTAATCGAATTTGCCCCTCTGCTTCTGGCGGAAAAAGCACAAAACTTAAATCCATACTCTGTCTGCCGACCAGTTTTCCGGTAAAGCCCTTATGCTCAAAAGATGCCCCCGTGAGCGAAATGGGCAGTCCATCGCCATAGCCCATGCTCAAAACGGCAACAAGTCCATCTTGCTCTAAGGCATAATGTCCATAACCGACTTCCATTCCTTTCTTGCCCGGAAAAAGACGAATTATTTTCGTTTTCAAAGTTGAAATATTTTTTCCCTGCCAAGTCCAATCTTTTTGGTGATCTAAAGCAGAAGGTCCATAAAGCATGAGTCCAGGACGAACATGAGTTTCATCAATAACACCAATACCTTGCTCAATGGCCCCAGAAGCGGAAATAGAAGTTCTTTCGATTTGGAACCCCGCTTGCCGTAACTCTTTTTTGAGTTGCAAAAAACACTCATACTGATGAGTGGTCTTGCGATCATCAATAACAGAATTAAAGGAGCAAGAAAAATGGCTCATCAGATGATAAATACTCTTCCGCCCCTTATTTTTCAGTAAAGAGACAAGCTCAGGCAATTGCTCGATTTCGATCCCCAGTCGATGCATTCCTGTATCAAATTTCAAAACGAGAGGCACATGACAAAACTCAGGAATACTCAAAAAATGCTGCAAATCGGCAAGCGAATGAAGCACTGGGATAATGCCTTTTTGATGATAAGCCTCCGCAAGCTTTCCTTCCAATTCGAGATCGGAAAAAACATAAATATCAGATTTTAATTCTGGAAATTCGTTGCGCGCAGCAAGTGCTGCACCTAAAGAAGCAACCCCAAACTCACGCACATTTTCCTGATGAAAAGCATGATGAAATAAGGGTATAAAACCATGTCCATACGCATTTGCCTTTATCATAAAAAGCAAATCCTTCTGACCGATGGTCTTTCTCAAAAGATTAAAATTTCCGTGCAGACGTTCAAGATGAACTTCTAAGCGAGTTGAATGGCGCATACCCCATCTTTACACTTACTACATAGAAATGGAAGGAGGATTTTGCACTAAAATCTTAGACGCCTTCTTTGCAACTCTCGAAATAACAGTGTTGATGTCTTGGCGAGACTCTGCAATATGGCGCAAGTACGATTTTGAATCCACCGAAATCGATTTCAATTTGGGAGATAGATCCAAATCCAACACCATAATACTATCACTGAAATAACGCCAATAAGGGAAACGTGGTCCGACTCTTTTTAGTGCCTCATAAAGAGGAGGAAGATCCTCTTCTTTCAAAAGAAAACTAAGATGCTCTGTTCCCCAAGAAGTCATGGTAACAAATTCAGTTAGGCTCTTGCCCAAAACGCGCTGAATTTGAAAGAGAAAATCCCTTTGAAAAATATTCCAAGCAAAAGAAACCATCTTTTGCTCCAAAACAGTTTGATTAAGATTAGCAAAATTCAAGTCCAATAACACATGCTTAGTCGCAGTATCATTTTGCTGTAAGGCATCGAGCTGTCCTGCAAATTCCCAGACATTGGCATTTAAGCGGCCCATACTCAGTTCTTTTTCACCCAAAGCACGCTTGGCATCTTGCCGCAAAAGAACGTCTCCACGATAAAGCAGACTCAACTCTTTCTCTAGTTGGGCCCAATTAAAATGAGGAATATATTCTGGCTCAAGCTTTAAAATAAGTAATTGTTCAGCATTTTGGTAAGAACCCAGTACCCGCAAATATACCAGATCATCCCCCATCATATCGCGCGCAACTTGCTTAACCATTTTTTCAACAAAAAATTCAATTCCTGAAAAGCAGGTTTTCCCTGGCCAAAGCGGAGGAAGCTCTTTGAATTTATAACTAAAAGCCTTTGCTGTGATTAAGCGCTGCTTGTTATCGCTCAACTGATATAAACTCATCTGCTCGACTGCATGCCAGTGAGAAAAAACATCGACAAGCGCATCAACAAAACCTTGCTTCGGCGTCTTTTCTTGAAGCTCAACCACAAGATCTTTAGCCACGCGATCAAATTCAATTTTTTCTTTGTGGTCTTGTAATTTACCCACAAGCATTCCCACTTTGCGCTGTAAATAAGTGATCTCTTTTTCTTGAGATTGTAATTTACGCTTCAGTGTTTTTTCTTGGTTTATGCGATTCAGAGTCGTTTTTAAAATACCTTCATAGCTTTCTGATTTTTCAATTAAGCCGAAATGATAAAGAGAATGAGTTGAAGATAGCAAAGGACG